>JBAZIG010000170.1:0-3486 GCA_041651955.1 Minisyncoccota bacterium
CACTCGAAATCGATCTCACTCAACCCAAATTCATCATCTTCTCTGTAGGTGAAATAACCTACTACAGCTCCAACATTGGGTTGAACATCTCTGGGATCAGGAACCCTCAAACGTGCTGCGTAAGTGCCATAGAAGGTGAATTTGTTTGTGACTAACTCCGCTCCTTTTCCTGCACCGGCCTCATCCTCTGGATCTAACTTCAATGCCAATACTCTTGTATCGGGTTCCGAAGATGAGACTGATCCCATCTCCCATGTGAAATCGGCCCCTTTTCCTCCAGAATGGTGGGTGAAAAAGGTTGATCGATTTTGGTCAAATTCTTCAATAAAAGAGTCGTGAAACTTACTTTTGTTGGGTTTGGACAAATCATGCATGTTGTTCTCAACCAGTAGACGGAGATGATTGTCTGAAGGTTTATTTTTGTTATTCTTCTTCCCGGTTTCACTCCCCGAACAACCACACGCCAAGACAAGTGCGAGTAAGATAAAGGTTCTGCTCATGTTTTTCTTTTTTTTATATTCAAATCATGCCCTGCAAATATGCATGCAATAAGATATCTGTTTTTCAGGAACAAGTGAATGATTCTGCTAATCTTTCCCAAATCCAAATCAATCCTATCTAGTTCTTTTTCTGAAAAATACGTACATAATCGAATTCTGTTTCCTGCGGAAAGATATTGTCATCAACTCCTTGCATGCCAGCCCAGTCACCCCCTACGGCTACGTTCAGTATCAGATATAAATCTTTATCAAACGGCCAATGCCTGAGAGAGGTTTTGTCTTTTGGCATAAATGTGAGATAGATATTTTCAGGTGAATCAATATAGAAATCAACCTTGTGATCTGTCCAGTTGATGCCATACGTGTGAAAATGGCTCTCCACATCATCCATATCTTTAAACCCGGAGACCTTCTCGTTGCTCTCACGGGTGTGGCTGGTGTGAACCGCTGCGTAAACTCTGTTTTTTTCAAAACCAACATACTCCATGATATCCAGTTCAGAATAGTAGGGAGACGCGTTTCTGCCAAACATCCAGATTGCCGGCCACAAGCCTTTTCCCCCACCAAGTTTTGCACGCACTTCAACACGGCCTCTGTTTATTTCGATTTTACCGTTGGTTGTTACCCGGGCAGATGTATAATCTCCGATTTTTTGTCCTGTACCCCGTTTATTTGTGCGGATTACCAATTTGCCGTCCCTTACAAAAGAGTTGTTGGTACTATTCGTATATTCCTGTAGTTCATTGTTGCCCCATTTTTCAATTCCCATGTCATAATTCCAGTAATTGCTTTTGAGCTTTGGATCATTAAACTCATCACTCCAATAGAGCGTTTCGTTGTGGTTGTAATAAACGGAATTATGGGGTATGGTAACTGTTTCTGTATAACTCATCTTGCCGTTATCTGTTTCCATCTTAAGATTCACCGCATAACTCCCTTGTTTCTCGAAATAATATACCATGGTAGGTTTATTTGTGATTTTCACATCTCCCGGGAAAGTCCATTCGAAAAAAGATGGATGATATGAATCATCCATCTCAAGAAGGATGAAATTCGGGTTGTCATCACTCACCCTCATGCTGAATATTTTTGTTTTGTGATCGATGTCTGTCTGATGGTTGTTTTTTTCCGTGCAGGAAACGATTACTGCCATCAATACAACGAAAAGAGCATATCTTACTTGCATATATCTTTTTTTAGAAAAGAAGGGACACGCAAAATGATCCATTCTGAAGTGTCCCTTCTCACAATTATTTGTTGTTTTTGACTATGGATTGTTCAATTTATCATTGACGGCTCCTGTAAGCGATATACCTTCAGCTTGAGAATCATTTTCCATTGTCCAGATAAACATACCTGCAGCATTGCTGCTGATGGTGTTGTCGGCTTTTGCATTTGCATCTGTAACACCACTGTAGAACAATCCGTCCCCAAATGGAAGTTGATTGAGATTGGCTGCATTGGCATCTAGCTTTACGATTTCTTTGTAAGGCCGATATTGCAGGAAGCTATCCAGATTACCCCAGGTAGGAGTGGCGCCGTTTAAATTATATTGCACGCCAAACGCTCCGATACCAATCAACATCTTGGAAACAGGCAAACCCGCATTTTGGAACCGCGCAATATTGTCATTTACCTGCCATGATGGAGCATGATGGACAGGAGAGAGATCCACACCTCCAAATAGCATGAAGTTTACCCAGTTGAGTCGCGGAACATTGGCTAAATGATAGAACTCGTAATTGTTCCATGCCATTGGTACTGAAGCGGTGAAGAAGAACTCATCTCTGGGAGCAGGCCTTTCCTGCGGCAGTGATTCACCCAACTCATTCATGAACGCAGTAATACCTTCTTTGTCAGACAATCCCCCGGCATCATTGTTCAGATTATTGATGTAGATGTTTACACCATCCAGGTTATATTCATCGACAAATGCTTTGATATCTGTGATCAGCTTCGTTCTTTTCTCCGGATTTATTGCAACCTCGTTAAATGATGTCTCATTGTAGAAACCAGCTCCATTGAGATAATTGATCGGGCCGGTAATATCTATGATCACATAAACACCGTTGTTGTGTGCAGCAGTCACAAATGATCTCAATCTCTCCAATGAGGAAGCATCGGGCGTCGTAAGCGTGGGTACTGTGTTATCGACAACCAGTGAAGTATACATCAGGTGAGTGATGTTGTCCCACTGAATTGATCCAAGCGTAGCTTCAGGGCTTACTACACCCAGTACTATCTTGTTATAATTCTTTGCTTCAAATTCTTTGGTTACAGTAACATTGGCAGTCCTGAAGTTGGTTAAGCCATGTCTTTCAACTTCGAATCTTAAATTAAATGGTTCACTCGATAGAACTGGATAGCTGATGGTGAGCTCTTCACTAACCACTTCACCATTCACAAGCCACCTCGTTTCAACCATATCACCGGGTGAAACCTGTGCGGTAAAATGAATCGTGTCACCCAAACCATAAATATAGTCTGCTGCCCATTCCATGTAAATCATGGGCATATCCTCTTCAGTAAACTGAGTAGGTGTTTCTTCATCGATACATGAGGCCATGGTGAAAAGGAAAAGCCCCATGAAAATTGAAAACATTGTTGAATATTTCATATTTTTTTTCTATTAATGAGTCTGGAACTTGCAAACAATCATGTTGCTGTATTCTGATTTAATTTTTATCCCACCAAACGCCGATGGTCCAGTCATATCCCGGCACCCGGTCTGTCGCCTCTCTGTAATTATCCTCATTTTTTATCTGTTCTTCAAGCGGGTAGAGAATTCTTCTTGGTGTCATCCCGTTACTCTGATTTCGTGTGGGATCATAATTCAGAAAGGTGATCTCAGGAACATTGGTTCTTCTCCAGTTTGCAAAAGCCTCAAAGGGATTGAAGGTATGTCCTACCCACAACTGCATATTTATTTGTTCCAGTGCTGACCCGGGAAGAAGAGTATTGGCGTTGATAAAACTCTGTATTGCCG
>JBAZIG010000171.1:0-3459 GCA_041651955.1 Minisyncoccota bacterium
TTCTTTTCTGTTGATCAATTAATGCATGATAACGGTAAATTGTATATTTTCGGGGCGGTTGCGGACTATTTCCCTGTCAGACCGAGACACCGCTGGGGCGGGCTACAAACGCTGAAATACGCACTTTCGCCCGCCTTGAAATATACAAAATGTTAGGGGGCGTTTTTCTTTATTTTCTTTTCTTCATAACATTTTTTACATCCAGTCCCTTTTTTTGTTCTATTATATACTTTCGCCATATATGACGGATGCTCATTATTAGAACATTTCCACCAAATATCTCCATCATAACCTTTTCCCACATCCAATGGAGTTAATGGGCTATTTTTTTCATAGTCCCACTCTTTTGCGATGTCAGGAAATAATGTGGCAAGACTTGTTTCAGGAATAATTTGCCTTCCTGCGCAAACCGCACATCCTGAACCCCTTAATCTTTGCTGAACATAGGCTAAATAACTGTGATTTTTCCCATTGTTACACTTCCACCAAAATTTTTTATAATTAGTTTTTCCTATACCATTGGGTGTTATTGTCCCATTTTTTTCATAATCCCATTCGGAAGCAATCTTAGGATTTAGTTTTGCTAATGTTTTTAATGGATGGAGAGCTTGCCCTGAACAATATATACAACCTTTACCTTGTAAATGTTCAGATGGTGCTTGTTCAAATTCCATCTTACAAATTAAGCATTTAATCTTAACTTTTGTTTTTGAGTTGATATACTCAACTTTTGAATAGTCGAATTTTTGTCCATGTACTTCAATTGCTTTAGATATCCATTCTTCAGTTGTGTATTGATGTCGCTTTGCACAGCGAGAACAACCATAACCCATACTGCGACTTTTAATAGGCGCATTCCATTTCCCTCCACATTTTTTACAAATCCAACCAACAATCTTGTCTGACATTGGTAAAAAAATCTCAGGTCTAAGAGGAGTATTTAAAGAATAGTCCCATTCTTCTGCAACATTTTTATGCAAAAAAGCAAAACTTTTTTTAAAAGGAACCTTTTTAATACTTGCCTGAATGGTATTTAAAATTGTATTTATGTCAATAACAATAGTTTTTTGGATGTTTGCTTGTGTCTTTAAATAATCAAGTAGTCGATTTATAATGGGTTGTAAGTATGAATAATCACTTGTGAAATCACAATTATATACAATACATTTATCAGAATCCATTTTAAAACATCCTTTTTCTCTTATTCTAATCAAGGTAATACCATTTTTCTGTAATAATGCATTCTTTGCGATATCTTTTTGATATTTAGCTTTTGTCCTATGAAAATTTTCTCCATCATACTCAATTCCAATGCTCAGTGATGGAATAAAAATATCTATTTCTGTTTTATGAAATTTATAACCATTTACAGCCTTTGGAAATAATTGCTTTACATAATGGTAAATTAATTGTTCAGAAACAGATGTATGGGTTCCCTTGGAGCATTCAGGGCAACCTCTTTTTAAAACAGTTCTGTTATTGATTTTTGCTCTCCATTCATGCCCTTTTTCGCATATCCACCAAGCGTATTGGTTTGCTCCAACAGTGACATTTTTCGGAGTTTTATTATTTTTTGTCGGATGCCATTCTTTTGCAATATCAGGATTCTTTGCCGCTAAACAATTAAAATCACATACTTTTTGACCTGCACAATATGGGCAAGCATATCCAGTTGAACGATTATTAGCGGTTGAAGAATATGATTTTCCACAATCGGGACAAATCCAGTAATATTTCTTGTTTGAATTTGGTAATATATCTGATGGAGTTAAAGTATTAAGAGAATAATCCCATTCTTTTGCCAAATTAAAATTTTTAACCGCTAAATTATTTTTGGAATTAACTTTCGGATTGTGGCAACAATATGGACAACCTTTTCTTGCTTTACTTGTTCGATTTGATATAGTACATGGATAAGATTCTTTGCATATTGGACAAATCCAATAAACTTTTTTATTAGAACCATAAGTAACGTCATCAGGTGTCAATTCACCATTATTTGAGAAATCCCATTCATTTGCAATATTGGGGAATTTCACAGATAAGAGTCGTTCATTTTTGCTTCCAGTTTTCATTTTACTTTTTTAGGCACTCATAATGCCCCCTAACGTTTGACAATATGAAACGGTTGGGTTTTCGGGCTGAGTTCCTATCCATCGAGGAAAAAGTTGGAGCGAGAACCAAACCCTCGCAAACCACTGAACACCAACTGTTTTATATTGTGTGTTACCGTGCGTTATTATTCATTTTCTAGTCATTACATATTTTTTTGACTAATTCAACTGGTACAGATGTCCTTTCAGACACTTTATCAACTGTCATTCCCTGATTATAAAACCGTTTTACAAAACAAGGAATTGTCTCACCAATCTCGACCAAATTGTTTTCAGGGTCATAAAATCTAATCGTTTTCTGTCCCCACCTTTCCTCAATGGTCTCATGCAAATATTTCAAATCGTGTTTTTTCAATTTTGCAATGACTTTTTCGTAATCATCTGTCTCAAAACATATTTCAAGATTTTTATTTCCTGACTGGTCATATGTTTTTCCAAGTTTTTTAGCAATTGGATATTCTTCCTCAAGCTTCCATAATGATATACCATTTTTAAATCCAATACAATTCCCAAAGTCAACATCAATCTCTTGTTGTAAAGTTTCTTGATAAAATGCTTTCATCTTATCAAAGTCTTGTGTCATTATTACAGTTGAATGAAATTTTATATCCATGTTTTTAGTTTTCATAGGTTGTTGAACACTTCTTGCAAGTTACCTTATAAATAACCTGTTCTATGTTTTTATCGACAATTGTAAATAGTGGTGAATCATCATTTAAGCAACACAATCTGTTTTTAATCATTTTAAGTTCATCGTTTGCTTTTGTCAATTCATTTTCAGTTTGATATCTTAAACTAAATGACCCCTTGTTTCCGCATTTACACACGAATTCAAATTGAAAGTCTTGATATGTCGAACAATACAAATAGCCAACAGTCTTATCGCACTTGTCGCAATACATCCAACTCCCATTGTTTTTAAGAATCCGTCCGTTTTGTATTTCTTTAATTAACTCACTCATTTATCCGATGAATTTTGCTCCTGCAATACCAATTCCTGCTCCAAGTATCAATGAGAAAACTATCATAGGAATAATTGCTTTCTTGTCTTTGGGGTATACAATTATCATAACTGGTAAGGCTGATAGAACTGAAATTATAATCCCTTTAATCCACGGTGCAATATCCCATCCAACAAAGGGAATAATTAATCCAAGTACGAAATAATGCACAAATGCTGAGATATTAGCCACTTTTTCAAGTTTCATAATTATCATCGGAGTAACATCTATTAATCCAGCTACTAATCCAATTATTATTGCTATTAAAAAATCATTCATTTTTCGCTCATTGTTTAGTCGTTTCGGTTTGTTTTAATGCACGGTAACGGTTTCGGGCTTGGCGT
>JBAZIG010000172.1:0-3457 GCA_041651955.1 Minisyncoccota bacterium
AATTATTAGCTATATCTTGTTAAATATTAAATAATTATAAAGATTAAACAAAAAGTTTAGTAGACACTAATGAAAAAGACTATTCAATTATTCGGGTTTGCCATAATGTGCATATTAGCGACTTGGGGCTGTAGTCCGGATGCAATACAAAA
The DNA here is from genome assembly GCA_041651955.1 of Minisyncoccota bacterium. Lineage (GTDB taxonomy): Bacteria > Patescibacteriota > Minisyncoccia > Minisyncoccales > Minisyncoccaceae > UBA2558. The sequence goes on from JBAZIG010000172.1 coordinate 153, forward strand.
TTATGTAGAAGAAGATATCATAGCAGATCAAGGTGGTGTAGTAGTTACTGAAAGTGGACTTACGTTAGAGATTCCGGCAGGTGCTTTCGAAAATGACGGGGAAGTATTTCTCGGTAGAACAGGTGAAGAACCTTCAACCGTTCCCAATCCAGAGTTAACAGTTGTTGGTGAACCTTTTACAATCAAACTACCTGTTGATACATTGCTAACGCCACTAACATTGTCATTCCCTTTACCTACAGATAGTTTAACAGTAAATAATAGTGTTTTTTTGCTCTTTAATGGAATTTCCAATTTCCCATTTGCATACGAAATAGTTGACGGTAAAGTGGTTGTTATAATGGATACAATTAATTGGGAAGACATATCGACCAAATCAGGTAATAAAGAGTTAACCGGGAAAATTGTAAGATTGGTAGATGATATGGTCCATATAGATGAGCGATTTCTCGGAATAAAAGAAGTTTCAGTCGTTTCTGGTGAAGTGAAATACAACAAACCCCAAAATATAACTTCATCATCAAGGATTCTACTTTTTGTTCATGGCTTGATAGGCGATCCATCTGGTTGGGAGGAGTATATTAAAAAAATACAGCAAGAGCCAAATATGCTTAATTATACAAATATTTGGACATATGGGTATCATTCAAAACACGAAATTGGTGTTCATGGTGCGGATTTAGAGTATTTACTTAGAAAATACACAAAAGGAGCAGATCCTACCATCCATATTGTTGCACACAGTATGGGTGGCCTTGTATCGCGATCAATGATAGAACAAATGGGAGGGTTCGATATGGTTGATAAGCTAATTACTCTTGGGACACCACACCTTGGTTCACGTGCTGAAGTAATACGTCGTATACTTGCATTTTTGGTAGACTTAGCCAACTCGGTAAATGATGAAAGCGAAAGCGTGGATAACTCTGTGGCGTTTTTTATAAATACATTAAGTGCAGGAGATTTAAACCCAAAATCCCAGTTTATTAAGGATATGAAAAATTTGGATAAACCTCCTAAACCTTATTATACAATAGCTTGTAAAAATAATGGAATATTTATTCCACTCTATGGCGAAGCAAATGATTGCCTTGTTACAGTTTCTAGTGCAAAAGGTGTTAATGGTGCAGTATCCCCCACATATGATGTTATTGTACCTCATGTATGGGCACATTTGACAATGAGAACATTTACTCATGAGAGAATAGAAGTTAACAATGCTAATTTAGCATTGTACGCTCAAGTCATTTATTATTTGCAATTGAAGCCACTTGATGTTACTACTGGCCAGGTGACAGGAATTACAACCACAACAGCCACCTGTCCCTATAATGTAACAGCAGATGGTGGATCTGCTGTTACAGCCCGTGGTGTTTGCTGGAGCACTACGGAAAAACCTGACATTAAAGATTCAAACACAGATGATGGCGAAGGAACAGGAGCCTTCACAAGCAACCTGACCGGTCTCACCCCCAACATGACTTATTATGTACGAGCTTATGCTACAAATTCAGAAGGCACAGCCTACGGGGAGCAGAGATCATTTACCACTTTAAGCGATTCGCCCATTGAATACGGATCATTAACCGATTCACGGGATGGCAGCGTATATAAAACAATAACCATTGGTGGCAAGGAATGGATGGCTGAGAATTTGAAATACCTGCCATCGGTCGTTGGCCCGGCCACAGGTTCACAAACAACAGCATGCTATTATGTGTATGGCTATGATGGAACTAGTGTAACTGAAGCAAAAGCCACAGCCAATTACCAAACCTATGGTGTGCTGTACAACTGGCCAGCAGCCATGAATGGAGCTGCAACCAGTAATACCATCCCGAGTGGCGTACAAGGTGCATGCCCTCCGGGCTGGCATCTTCCCAGTGATGCAGAATGGCAACAATTGGAGATGTATCTCGGTATGTCACAATCAGAAGCAGACAAAACAAACTTGCGAGGTACAGATGAAGGTGGAAAGCTTAAGCATCCTGGAACAGAATATTGGGCTTCCCCAAACACAGGAGCAACCAACTCTAGTGGTTTCACTGCTCTCCCAGGTGGAATATTCTTCAGTGGAAACTTCCAAGCCATTCTTACCCATTCTTTATGGTGGAGCTCAACTCAATATCTTCAAGAAGGTGCTTGGTGGCGTTACTTAACTAACAGTGAAAGTAAAGTATACAGAATTCAGCAACTCAAAAGCAATGGTCTTTCTGTAAGGTGTGTAAAGGATTATCCAAAGGAGCCTGGATCCAGTCCAGACTATGGTTCATATACAGATCAAAGAGATCAGACAGTATACAAAACAATAACCATTGGTGGCAAGGAATGGTTGGCTGAGAACCTGAAATACCTGCCATCGGTCGTTGGCCCGACCACAGGTTCACAAACAACAGCATGCTATTATGTGTATGGCTATGATGGAACTAGTGTAAATGAAGCAAAAGCCACAGCCAATTACCAAACCTATGGTGTGCTGTACAACTGGCCAGCAGCCATGAATGGAGCTGCAACCAGTAATACCATCCCGAGTGGCGTACAAGGTGCATGCCCTCCGGGCTGGCATCTTCCCAGTGATGCAGAATGGAAACAATTGGAGATGTATCTTGGAATGTCACAGTCAGCTGCAGATCTAATGAATTTTCGGGGTACAGATGAAGGTGGTAAACTGAAACATCCGGGAACAGAATATTGGCCTTCGCCAAACACAGGAGCTACGAATTCAAGCGGTTTCACGGCTCTTCCAGGTGGTGGGCGAAGCGTCAGTGGTGGGGACAATTTCACAGGTAATATCACTGCCGGCTTTTGGTGGAGTTCAACTCAATACCAAGGTCAAGTGTCTGCCTGGTGGCGCCTCTTAGATTACCAAGGAAGTCAAGTTTCCAGGTACCCAGTATTAACAGATATAGGGATTTCTGTAAGGTGTGTAAAGGATTATCCAAAGGAGCCCGGATCTAGTCCCAACTATGGAACTTATACAGATCAAAGAGATCAGACAGTATATAAAACAATAACCATAGGAGGCAAGGAATGGATGGCTGAGAACCTGAAATACCTGCCATCGGTCGTTGGCCCGGCCACAAGTTCAGAAACAACAGCATGCTATTATGTGTACGATTACGATGGGACAAATGTAAGCGAAGCCAAAGCCACAGCCAATTACCAAACTTATGGCGTATTGTACAACTGGCCAGCAGCCATGAATGGAGCTGCAACCAGTAATACCATCCCGAGTGGCGTACAAGGTGCATGCCCTCCGGGCTGGCATCTTCCCAGTGATGCAGAATGGCAACAATTGGAGATGT
>JBAZIG010000173.1:0-3447 GCA_041651955.1 Minisyncoccota bacterium
ATTGAAACTGAACTGCAACGACAGCGAGAAAAACTTGTTGATGTCACACCCCGCAGGGGTGTGTGGATTGAAACCATCAATTCAAGAGAGAACGTTTTACGCTGTTGCGTCACACCCCGCATGGGGGGTGTGTGGATTGAAACATGAAAACAAATAAAATACAGCTGCAACTACTTGTCACACCCCGCATGGGGTGTGTGGATTGAAACGGTCAGGCCGAGCATTAATGATTTCTGCATTGTTGTCACACCCCGCATGGGGTGTGTGGATTGAAACATCGAGATGGAGGCCAACCCGTGGAGCTGGTCGATGTCACACCCCGCATGGGGTGTGTGGATTGTGAAACGGTATAGCTGCACCCTAAGCAATCATACGTGTTGTCACACCCCGCATGGGGTGTGTGGATTGAAACTCATAAACGGTGTCAGTTCGTGCGCGCTGGGGTGGTCACACCCCGCATGGGGTGTGTGGATTGAAACAAAATCCAAGTAATAATGTCCTTTTCTTGCAATTGTCACACCACTAAGAAAGTGCTTCTAAAACCGCCACAAGTCATACACGCAACCTTTGTGTGCAAGCGTAGAAACCCAATGATACAAAAAATACTCTGAAGTAAATAATTTCAATATATTACACTAAATCTGTTATTTACGAAATCATATAGTTCAAATAAAATAACCTTTAATTATTCTTGAAAATGAATCAAAGTGATTATATGAGAAACATGCAGAAACTACTTTTGATGGTAAGAGAGTTGCATCTAAGAGGCTACCAGGATATACGAGTGATACCTTCTTTATCACCATCAGGATTGTCCTGTCGCTGTAGCCTTCTCTTCGATGCTGATGCTGAGATACAGGAATTCATTGGCTCCAGCTGGATATTTAGCCTTTTAGATAGAGATGGTGATTCGGAACTATCAGTAGAAGGATTAGCTGATCTGTTCATTGAAGAAAACCGAGAAAAACTGGATCGTTGTAGGAAAGATAACAAGGAGTATGTGGAGTGGTATGCCGGTATGTTGAAACAATTGGAGGAAGAAGAACTACCTTATGCCTACGGAGAATATTTTTCACCATCAGATTATTGGGAAACCACTGATGGAAAAAGAATCTCAACATTACCCAACGAAAAACGATATTATACCAATTATTGAATTGATTGTGTAAGCTACCCTTTACACAAGTACAGGGCTGGTACTGGGCAAGGACTGGGCTTGTGCCACTCCGAGTCCACTCCGAGTCCACTCCGAGTCCACACCGACTCGAGTCGGAGGAGCACCAGCGAAGGACCAGTTTTGGTTACACCATATCGGTAACATATTTCTTTGCAATAATTGGCTCAATTGACACAAGTTGTCAAACATTAACCCAATCTTTGCTCCTTGTCTCAACCTTTTGCGGTATAAAGAGGCTTCAGATATTTCAATACGAGCTTAAGGTGTGATTTTAAAAACATACAATCATGCGTGATTACATAAGAATGGGGCTGACACGGGGAGAGTTTGGGAAGCCCGGATACCTACACGCATTAATAATGATAACAGAGGAGCAGGACAAGGAAATCGCCTGGAGGATAGAAACGCGGTTGAAGGATATTGGCGAGGAGCATATCTCAAATAACGACCATTGGGGAATCACAATGGAAGTGCTAAGGGGAACCAGAAAGAAAGAGTAAAGAGTTATGAGAAAGATTTACATCTGTTTTTTTACCTATTACAGAACCCAAATTGAGTTATTGTTAATTGATTATTTTTGTATCTCTGAAATATTTCCGTAATTTCGTTGTTGGAATCATTTCCCGGGAAATGGATGCAATTGGATAATGCTTCTTATCATTGAAAAACCTTATAGGATAATGTGATAAGATGGTTTTTTTATAATCATGTGGGAAATAAAGGTAACAAACATATTTAATACGCCAAGGTATTATCACAATTGATTTTGCCTCAACGTAAAAGATTTTTGTATTAAAAGATCATGCAAGAATGGCATCCAATAATAACAATTTACCTACTCAATACCATGCCAAGTATTTCGTTCACGAATTGACGCGTACTGGGGGCAAAGGAGTAGACCGTCTTGGTCGTGCTTTGTTTGATTCTTGTGTTGATTTGAATCCTCATCAGATTGAAGCGGCATTGTTCGCCTTGCGATCACCTTTATCAAAAGGCGTTCTACTGGCTGATGAAGTCGGTCTTGGAAAAACCATCGAAGCAGGTCTGGTTATTTGTCAGAAGTGGGCAGAAAACAGCAGAAAAATATTGGTCATCAGCACTGCATCGTTACGCAAACAATGGGCAGTGGAACTGATGACATTGCAGAAAAGCGGGATTCGCTGGTTGATCAATTGACCAGGCGGATGGAGCAAAAAACAGAAAGGGAAACTTTTTTTACGATTCGCTGGGAGGTAAAATGATGAAGAAAACCATTGAGGCTAAAGGCACAGAGATCGCAATCATCAGCCGGAATAATGGAGATGACTACATATCTTTAACTGACATTGCCAAGTACAAAAACAAGGATGACGCATTTATCGTGATCAACAACTGGATGCGTTTAAGAGACACCATTGAATTCCTGGGTCTCTGGGAATCGTTGAGTAACCCGGAATTTAAACCTATCGAATTCGATAGGTTTAGACAGGAGTCAGGTTATAATGCATTTACCTTATCGCCCCAGAAATGGATAAAAGCGACAAACGCAGTAGGAATTATTTCAAAGTCGGGTCGATATGGTGGAACTTTTGCACACAAAGATATCGCCTTTGAGTTTGCATCCTGGATATCAGCAGAATTCAAGCTGTATGTGATTAAAGATTACCAGCGTCTAAAAGAGTCTGAAACATCGCAGAAAGCATTGGACTGGAACCTGAGCAGGGCCATATCGAAGATCAACTACAAGATTCACACGGATGCAATCAAAGAAAATCTAATACCGCATATCGTATCAAAAAAGCAACAGACATTTACCTATGCCAGCGAAGCCGACATCCTCAACGTAGCAATGTTTGGTATAACTGCCAAAGAATGGAAAGAGCAGCATCCTGATGCAATAGGAAATATTCGTGATAGTGCCACAATACAGCAATTAATTGTTCTTTCCAATATGGAAAGCATGAATGCAGAACTGATAAAACAGGGAATTACTCAAGATCAAAGATTGTCGATGCTGAATAAGATGGCGATTGATCAGATGACATCCATTTTGGGTAGCGCCACGACAAAAAAACTACAACAATAAACAGACACAAACATACAAGAGATCAATTATATGTCAAATACAAAAAAACTACGGAAACGGTTAAATAAAAAGTTAACAGAACTATTCCAGTTGGATTTCTTGGTCTATGAAAGTGGACTTTCAAAAACCTCCAAAACATTCTGAGTCGATGTGGAGTTTTTAGTAGTTTCTCCTGGAGTAGTTCTGCAAGATCTCTGGTGTAGTC
>JBAZIG010000174.1:0-768 GCA_041651955.1 Minisyncoccota bacterium
CGTTGAAACAAGATCATGATCAATCCTTTTGCAGGATTACCAGCCCTTTTAGCCGTGTTAAATCCCCTTCGTACATAATCCGTAACGGCATCATACAAGGCCATTTGTTTTTGATGCTTGTTGATATCCAACATAACATCAAAGCGCCTCGTCTGCCTTTCATTAAAGAGCTTTTTCCCTTCATAATCCACAGCAAAACGCCTCTCGGTTCGGATGACATAAGGCTCCAGTTCCTCAATATCGGGCAACCCTTCACCCGCAAATGCATCCGGGTCTAATAGCTGCAATATTCTTCTGAAATGGTCTGATTTGCCCCTGTGGGGCGTTGCCGTAAGCAACAGCACATTCGGCACAGAATTGCATAATTCCTGCGCCAGGATAAAACGTGAAACCAGGGATGTTGCGCCGCCCATTTTATGGGCTTCATCCATAATGACCAAGTCGAAATCAGCTTCCAACACTGCCTGCATGCGGTATTTGTTGTATTCATCCACCCGCTCATTTGACCAGCCTTGCCTTTTCTCCAAAGGCTTCAGTGCATCGGTAGAAACAATGATTTGGTTGTGCTGTGTCCAGAAATTGTACTCTTCATCGGCATTGATATTGGCAAAAGTGCGTGCCATGGAGGTAATCATCTCCGAATCGTATAGATGAAACACTTCATTGAAATGCTCTCTCAACTCCCCCTGCCATTGCAGCATAGCGGACTTTGGGACTATACACAAAATGCGTTTAATATCGCCCCTGATTTTAAGTTCTTTCAGAATT
>JBAZIG010000174.1:778-3443 GCA_041651955.1 Minisyncoccota bacterium
GTTTTCCCCATGCCCACCTCATCGGCCAACAGAAAACGATTTTGATTGGATTGCATCACTTTTTCCAGCACCAGTATCTGATGCGGTAATGGAATCAAACTGCTCTCATAAGGAGCCAATAGGTTCTTACGGGCTACTTCGTCTTTTATTTTTGCAGCAATGGATACGAAGCGTAAGTAAGGCATGGAAAACTCCGTAGTGGGTTTTTCCAACTCATCATAGGGAACTTCATGGAAGCTGCCGTCCACCATCAGGCGTATCCAGGCAATGCGTTGCCCGAACACTTCTTTATCTCCTACTATTTCACAAGCCTTGCCTTTGTATCTCATTTTACACTCTTGAACTGGCTATATCATAAAATTGCAACAACACCTCATCTTCCATAAGCAGGTTGTTTGGGATTCGGTCGCCGATTTGTACGATGGTTTTGAAATCCTTCTCCTGGTAGCAATGTTTGAACCCGGAGCGCAGGGCTTCTACCCGGGCTTCTTTTATTTTGCCTTTAGGTTTGGACGCTTCGGTTTTGTAGGCCTCGAATTGCTTGAGCAGGCGTTTGGTGCGGAGTTTCTCCAAATCGGCTTCGTTTTCCGGATCGGGCAGGTACCATTGGCCTTTGTCGTTTTTCAGGAAGTTTTCTTCCAGTATGGTACGCATCTCAGGCAAGGTATCACCTTTGCGCATATTGCCGGCCACTTCCTTCATCCAAAGCGGGTGCAGATCTTGCTCGGTTTTGGGTGCTCCCTCCAAAATGTGGCGCAACCAGTAAATGGCATCCTGCTCGTTGGCCACAAAAATGCTGAGCTGCACAAAATTGGGAACTGCGGCTTTTTTTCGATCGTACTCCTGCACCTGCTCGTTGGTGAAGAACATGCCATCTCGCTCTATAAACCGCTCCCGCAAGCCCTGCTGAAACTTCCCGGCATCGATAGGCACTGGCAAACTTCGTTGCACATAGAAGGCAATCAGGCGGTCGAACAAGATTTTGGGACTGCGCTCGATGATGGCGGTGGTGGAGTTGCCAGAAACCAAGTGAATGGGCAAGTGCTCCAGGTGTTCTGCCACAAACTCCCATACACCTACATCGGATTGTTTATGCTGATTAAATTTTTGGTCGAATTCAGAGGAGGGTTTATAACAGGTTATAATTAAATCTTGCTTAACAGATGTAGTATATCTCATCGATTTTATTCCACCATGAACTTTATCTAATGCTGAAACATTACAAATGATAAAACCCGAATTTGAGATAGCAGTTTGAATGCAATTCCATATTCCTGCATTTGTATTAGAAAATTCAACAGTCATCCATTTTCCCGGTTTTAGAATTCGATAAAATTCTCGTAAAGAATCAAACATTAATGATTGATATCCTAACTGTGACTTTTTTTGGGTTTTGTTCTCAATAGCTTCTTTTGTATTATTTGTTCTAACTTTTAGCCAACTTTCAGTAATGAAATTTAGCTCTGAATACATAATATTTGCTCCAAATGGTGGGTCTATAAAAACATAGTCAATTGTGTCTGATTTAATGTTGGGTAAATTAGTCGCAGATCCGCAAAAAAGTGATTGGCTTCCAATATTAATGTGACTTGTGAATAATTTATAATCAATAATATCAAATGGATTTTGTTCAACAACTTCACTTGGTATGTAAAAAGTACCGCTTAGGGGACCATTTATACGACCATTTGGGTTATGCTTGTTTACGATAAATCTATTAAGTTTGGTTAAATTTCTTGAAATAGAATTTGTTAGAAAAAATTTTTCATGAAGAGTTGCTTTGTTCCATAATACAGATAATATGATTAAAGTGCGATGAGAATAGAATTTATGGACTTTATCTATAAACTTATTTCGAGGGTCTGTCATCTTATCACCATCGACTAATAATTCAATCGGAACAAATGAATTGACTTTTTCAGATTCTATTTTTTCAATCAATTCTAAATCTTGGTTATCAGGTGATTTAAAAAACCTTCTGCCACTGTATTTGTAACATATAATAAATGGTAATGAAACGATTATTTTAATGGTCTCTCCTGTAACTTGATCGATTACGGTTTTGGTTTTTCTGTTTATCCTACTTCTGTGGATAGTAGTACTGCAGTTTGTGCACTGAGCTTCATCTAAAATTTCACCTTCTCCTATTTTGACAAACAAATCCATGAAAGAAATCTCATGCTGGCAGTTATCACAAATCACCACTTCGCTCCAGACCGTGTATTGTATATCTCCAAATTGATTACCTGAATGTTTAGTTTTAAACATCCAGTCGTATTTGGCCTTTACTTCCTTAATCTTTCTCTTGAATTGATCGGGATTGTGAAATACGTTATTCAAATTATAGGAAATGTATGTTGCCGCTGGACTTAAGTCCCCACAAATTGCATTTCTTTTTCCCCATTTCACCTTTGAATTTTCCTTTTCAAGCGTATACCTAAACTCAGCTTCGGGATTCCCACACATACTTGCTGCCACCCCGGTCATCCCCGTCCCAGCAAACCCATCAAATACTATATCACCTGGCTGCGTGTAATGTAGAATATATCTCATTATTGCCGGATGTGGCACCTTAGTATGATAACTATGAGCATTGTAAATCGGATTATTCTTCCCCTCACTCACATCCGCAGCATACGGTTCCGTCACTTCAAAATCTGCTTTT
>JBAZIG010000175.1:0-3441 GCA_041651955.1 Minisyncoccota bacterium
GGGGGAATATCTGGGGAATTTCCAGCTAAGCAAAAAGCCAACCAGTTATTTATCAACTGATTGGCTTCTCTTGGAGCGGTCCGGACGGGACTGCCCAAATGCAATTCTTTTGTTTTTGAATAATCCGTTAAATCGACATGTTTGGCATATATAATGCAGAAAAACAATGATATAAGATCTGATTATATATTGCATGGGATAGCATGAAGTATTGCTTGCTTGCAAATAGAATGACAAAAATTGATGTTTTTGTCATTCTTTAATGTTATATTTGTTTTATTCAATACTAATAAGAGACAAGAATTAATGGCAACAATCAACTTCTACCTATCAAGTAAAATTGACAAAACACTGTCTAAAAGTCAAGTGTTAATAAGATTGGTCTATGGAAATGGTTTGGCTTTAAGAGCAAAGACCAGGATCTTCATATCCCCTGAGAGATGGAAAGACAATAGAATAATTTTTCCCAGGTTACAGAACAAGGAAAAGGTGGAATTAATCAAAACTCAAAAGCAGTTGGATAAATTAAGAGGTGTCATTTTAGATGCTTCAATTGCAATTCCAAAAGAGCAATTCTCTAAGCAATGGTTGGAGGAGGTCATAGATAAGTTTTATTTTCCCGATCAATACAAACCAAAGGAGGAAAAGCCAAGTACTCTATTTCAATATATTGATGAATTTATCAAGATGGCACATCGGCGAAAAGACAAAGATACGGGACGTATTTTATCTAAAAATTCATTACAGCAATATCAAGCAACATATAAGCATTTACAAAATTTTGCCTCAAAGAAAAGGATAGATGACTTTGAATTCGAGGATGTTAACACAAGGTTTTACGAGGGTTTTGTTTCGTACTTACAACGCTTGGGGTTTACCAACAACAGTATAGGCAAACATATAAAAGTTCTCAAGACATTCATAAACGAAGCCCCACTGTCTTTGAAAAACAAGGCTGATCTTACAAAATTTAAGGTTTTTACAGAAGATGTTGACTCTGTGTTCCTTGATGAACAGGAGCTACATAAATTAAGTACTTGTAGTTTGAGTGGAAGGCTTGCAAAGGTTCGCGATTGGTTTTTATTATTAGCATGGACCGGTTGCCGTTATTCCGATTCGGAAAAGATAAGCAAAACTGATATCAAGAATGGTTTTATTACATTTCGACAACAGAAAACCAATGAGAAGGTTACTATTCCTATCCATCCTGGAGTGTTAGAGGTTTTAGAAAAATACAATTATCAAATGCCCAAACCCCTTAGCAACCAAAGATTCAATGAGTACATAAAAGAAGTTGCTAAGACCGCAGGAATCGATCAGATGGAAACAATAACAAAAACAGTGGGTGGAGTGCTTACATCAACCCAGGTGCCGAAATATTGCCTCATTGGAAGTCATACAGGACGTCGATCGTTCTGTACGAACATGTATCTTCGTGGCATACCCACCTACACCATAATGGCAATATCTGGTCACCGTACAGAAAAATCATTTTTGAAATATCTAAGGGTGAGTAAGGAAGAGCATGCAAAACTTATGAAACAAGCCTGGGAGAACATGTATTCAACCAATACTCGTTAATCCAAATTTTCAAACATAATTCACTCGGCCAAGTCCGGGTGGTCACTAAAGATGGGGAAACAATGTTCTGCTTGTCTGATATCTGTAAGATATTAGATTTATCAACAAAGTTTGTAAATCAAAGACTTGACAAGGGGGTTGTTTGAAACAACCCCCTTGAAACGGTCGAAGGGGTACAGCAAGCTTTATTCGTAACCGAAGACGGATTGTATGATGTCATCCTTGACAGCCGTAAACCAGAGGCAAAAAAATCCCGGAAATAGGTTACTTCAGACGTACTCCCATCTATCCGCAAGACCGGAGGTTATATTCAGACCACAGAGAAGGACACTCCAGAGACTATCATTGACAAGTACAAAGGGAAGAAAGCTCTCTTGGATCTGAAAAACCTTCAAATAATTCAATAATATCCTCAATATGCATCCCAAGAACACATCTCCAAGCCTGTTCTTCTACATGGCCAGGTATAAAAGCGACGTTTCAAAAGACGACGTGGCGATGGCCCTTAAACACATAGATCAGATCCTAAAGACAACATATACTTACATAAATCCTGACTGGACGAGCATTGACAGGGCGAACCGCAATGTTTTGGACTATATGTCTTCCCAAGAGCAGTAAACACTTTGAAATCCCTTTCGCACATAATTACTTCAAATGCATCGGTTAAGTTTATTACAGTATTGGAGATTGCTTTAGACTCCTTTATCTTGCCATATATCTAAATAGATATGTTTTATATAGCTCCCTTCTATTGTATCCGGAGGTAGCGGGTGTTGATTATTCATGTTCTTGATATATTGATCCCATGTAGATTGTGGCTCGGGTTCATTTGAAAAATCATTTATGAAGCAAAGATAAACCAATAACACTTTTACTCCAGCCTGTAGTAATTTCTTTAAGAATACTATTCTATTTGCTGTCTGATAATATTTTCCCATCCACACCTCATCATCGCCCAAAATTTGAGTTATGGTCTCCTTAATTATTGGACGATTAGGTTTATCTACGTTGGCTTTACACCCAGGGCCCTTAAATTCAGAGGTGTGACCTTTAGCTTCAACCAAAATCAAAAAGGAATCTTCTGCAACTCCTATAGCATCCCATTGAGGAGACTGTACTCCTTTAGGCCAGAAATTAAAATCAACATTCTCCAATTTTAGAAGTTTTTTCTTCTCTACGGGTAGATTATTGTTCAATTGGTATTCCTCAAAGTTTTCGGTTGCAAGTGGTGATATCCACGTGATTTTTCCATGGCCAATTTTGTCATCCAGCAAGTGCTTTCTGCTTTTCCGTATAATCCGACCACGAAAAATGTCATCGGTAAGATTGTTTACGCAAATCTGCATACATAGTTTACTGCCTCGATTAGCCATTTCATTAGAAGTATTTGACATTGCTTTATTCTCCCATTAGTTTATTATTTTCAATATCAGAACGGATATCATCAAGAACTTTCCCATTAAAAGAGAAGTATTTAGGTCCTTGATAAGCACCAGAAGCATTTCGCTTATTTTCTGGCATAAAGGTACCGACAAATGGAGATAGTTTATAAAGTCGGTTTTGATATTCTACTTTATCATCATCAGCAACCTTGACCTCTACACCAGTCGGAATGAAAACAAGAGTGGATCCTATAGGAATATTAACCATGCTGAATTTGAAACGAGGCCTTTGCTTCTTGCATTCATTCAAATCGTCAACTTTATTCTTATTCTTGGTATTACCAAGATAGACTTCATCCAACTCTGCATCCGGAAGAGTAGCCGCAATGTCTTTCAGAATGTCCAAGGCAACCATCGGTGGAACATTGAAGAACTCTCTGTTTTGTCGTATTCGCAAGTCTGTAAGCCTGTCTAT
>JBAZIG010000176.1:0-667 GCA_041651955.1 Minisyncoccota bacterium
TGTTGGCAGTATTTCCAACCTGTACAACACTAACTCCAGTAACTGGAACACCATGAACATCCTTAACCGTACCATTTACGGAGATGTTTTGTGCATCAGCGAAAAGAGGCATTGCTAGTAATAGCAAGGTACAAAGAATTCGAACATTTTTTTTCATTAAGTTTTTTGTTTAATCATTAGTGTCCGGAGAAATTTCTCCGAATTGGGTTTATATGTATTTATAGGTTACAAGATGTGACAAGAGTCTTTCAGCTTATTCATTAAATCATAGAGAAAAGCACGGATTTCCCACATATTCAATTCATTTTCAGGCATATTCCGCCATGCGTTAATGTGAGCCGTGGGGATATCCCACATAGGGACCATCTGGGCACCTTCAAGAAGATTAGCGCAGTATTCAGCTGCTTCAAGTATCTCCTTGACATTTTTAGCGCGTTTCGTTTCCATTGCAAGAGCGGCTTCTGCCTCAGCTAAGGCCAGTTCTACGTGATGTTCAAGGTTAGGATTCTCTTTGACCATGGTATTTAAATCACGATTCCTCTGCATACCCATAAAAGAAGTTATGATAGAAGGATCGCGAATGGTGCCATCAGGATAGAAGAAGCCGTGAATTGGAGCAAATCCGCCACGTATCATCAACTCGAAAGCATAGAAGCCGCAATTATGT
>JBAZIG010000176.1:677-3423 GCA_041651955.1 Minisyncoccota bacterium
CAATCTGCCAAGCCGCTTCAATTCTGGAATTAGATTGCAAATAATCGTGAAAAGTGATGATGTCAACAAGGTCTGCTGAAGCCTCTTCAAGGTTGGCTGAAAACTGAACCCCTACAGTGATAGGGTTCTTTTTGTCCAGCTTCTTTACAAATTCGCAATAATGGCGAACATGACGAAAAATCTCAGCTCTATGAGCAAGATGCTCCTCTTCAGAAGTGCATTTGTCGTGATATGGATTACAAGTCGGCTCGTTCATTACATCCCAGCAAATTATACCTTCTTCACCTTTCATAAACTCGATGACCTTCTTCACGTATGCATCTCCCTCTGATTCCCAGAAACTTGTTTTTAAGATTGCAGGATTCAGTGAACAACCGTCCCAAAGGATAGGCATAACCGATATGCCCATACTATTAGCTATACGGACATAATTTCTTAAAGAGGTAAGATACTGCTCGGGATTGGCTTTATATCTGTTATAATACAGACAAATCCTGGTGCTGTTCATCCCTATTTGTTTCCCATATCCGAGTTCGCAACGAATTGCCTGCTCATCCTGATGCCAGCCAAAATAATGATTTCCACGAATGTGGCTGTAATCCTTCAATAATTCGGCATTTACCTGTAAAGACAAGAATGAAAATACCAGCAAATTGAAAATAAATGCAATTTGTCTCATAATGACACTAAAGCTTTTTAAATACAGGTATATTCTCAATGGTAACAGGTACAATCACATACTGCCCCCCATCGTAATGTTCTCCGGAATAGAAACATTCCCAACCATTTTGATTTACAGGCAAATACACTGTCCATTCCTGCACTTTGGCCTTTGTAATCGGGCATACCAGATAATCGGGGCCAAACATATATTCTGTTTTCTGTTTTAGAGCTTCCTCATCAAACGGGAAATCGAAAACCAATGGCCTCATCATAGTGTAGCCATCCTTAGACACCCTCTTTGCAACATCAAGGATATATGGCCTGATTTTATAGCGAAGTTTGATATTATCAATATAGATTCTATTTGTCTCCTCGCTATAATTCCAAGGTTCAGTATGACTATTCGATCCATGAACTCTCATAAACGGAAGAAAGACAGCTGTTTCAATAAACCTAAGCATTAATTCCTGATATTCAGGATTGGTGTACTGATCTCGGGGACGGGAGAATCCTCCTGCATCATATGTCCACCAAGGAAGGCCGGTTGCTGACTGACCTAGACCGCCGATAATCTGACGTTCGAATGAACCCCAGGTACCTCTAATATCTCCGGACCAGGTAATGACGCCATATCTCTGACTTCCCGCAAAAGCACTTCTTGTCAGAACAACGGGCATTTTATCCGGTTGGTAGTATTCTTTGAATCCATTGTACATGGTCCGGTTTGCAACAAGAGGATATACGTTTCTATACACTTCACCGGGAATAGTATTGTCTGCAACACGCTTGTCGAGAAGTTCATAGTCATTATCAGGCTCTGTAGCATCAAACCACCAGCCGTCAAAACCAAGAACCACCAGACTATCTCTGAAGCTGTTCCAATAGTACTCAGCAGCCACTGGATTGAAATAATCAATCCACTCAGTGCCTGGGATGAAATAACCCTTAGCTGCAAGGTCATTACCTAGTGTTGTGCCAAGATGCTTGTTGCGTTCATTCAATGTTCTACTGCCTACAGTTGCGACTCTTGACCATACAGAAATCATAATCTTGTAACCAAGGTCGTGAACCTCATCAATCATGGCTTTGGCGTCAGGATATTTTATTTTGTCAAACTCCATGGAGTTCCAGCCCGTTTCACCCCAATATTGCCAGTCCTGAACAATCATGTCCATTGGGATATTTCTATCCTTGAAACCATGTGCAGCTTCAAGAAGCTCGGCCTGAGTGTCATATCTTTCACGGCACTGAATAAATCCGAATGCCCAATCCTGCATATCAGGGACAGGACCAGTCAGTGTCCGATATGCTGCAATCACTTCATCTGCAGAACCGGCAAATACAGTATAATCCAAGTTTTGAGCAACAGGAGACCTGAATGTAGTTGTCTCATCGACTTTTCTGATATAGAGTTCCACAGAGTCTTCAACGGAACCAGTTACTGAAATGGAATGGGTCCCTACAGAAAAATCAATAAAAGAAGAAACCGTGGGAATCCAAGAGTTGTCATCTTCCAAAATGATATTTCCGTCAACAGTAATCTTATGTCCGGAACGTATACCTTGCTTTCCAACACAAACAAGAAGAGAGTATCTCCCTTCTTCATTTATTTCGATATTCCTCTCGTATAACTTCCCTTGAGGAATAATCCTTCCATTTGGTGCTACAACAGGTATGGCAGAAACATTCTCATTCGGATAGACCGTATAGACAGTTTCACAAGGGTTGAAATCCGTCCGTCCGTAATTATGCCAAAGGATTCCATAGCCTTTGCTGGAAATTATAACAGGAGAAACAATCTGCGTATTATTCTGAGTTAGCCTTCTGGACAAGCCGAAAATATCAAGTTGGCCATCCTGGAACTGACCAGTGCCAAATTGGTGATCCCCTGGCTGCATAATGTAAGATTGTGATGCCTCATACGTTAAATCACCCATCACTGTGGACTGCTTTAGGATCCTGCTACCAGGCTTTTCACGAAACAGTTCACGACCTTGCCCATCAAAGAAAATCAAAGACTCAGATAACTTATCAAACCGGACCTTAATTCTTGAAGTTTGAAGAATAATGGAAGAATCATCCT
>JBAZIG010000177.1:0-3406 GCA_041651955.1 Minisyncoccota bacterium
CCCCGTTGTAACGCGGGCAAAAGAGTACGGGGAGAGCAAGATCCAGTTGATGATAACCATGATAAAGCGAGCCATTAGAAAGGGCATCCGCTTTGACTACCTGCTTGCCGACAGCTGGTTCACCTGCTCGGAGGTGATTCGCTTCATACGTGCCCGGCACATCAAGTGCCATTACCTGGGTATGATCAAGATCGGGAAGAAGGGAGTTACAAAATACGGTTTTGAAGGGAAGGAACTCACCGCCCGGGCACTGATCAATCTGCTTGAAGCCAGGGGTGAAGCCAGAAGGAGCCGCAAGCTTGGTTGTCAGTATATTACCGCTGACGTTCGCTTTGCGGGCACAGATGTACGTCTCTATTTTGTGAAGAGAAAAAAGGAGTCCTGGAATGGAATAATGACGACCAACCTCTCCCTGGAGTTCCTGGAAGCCTATCGGATTTATGCCATGCGCTGGTCCCTCGAGGTCTTCTTCAAGGAAACCAAGGGATTGCTGGGTATGGGCAAGTGCCAGTCCCGGAACTTCGCAGCGCAGCTTGCCGCAACCACGATCACGGCCTTGCAATACAATTTGCTTTCCCTGGCCAAAAGGTTCACCAGTTATGAGACCATTGGCGGAATCTTCAGGGATGTGCAATACTCTGGCATGGAGCTCTCCGTAACGGAGAGGATATGGGGTATTATCCTCGAAATGGTGAAAATCATGACCGGGATCTTCTCCATTGAAGAGGAAGAGATCTTCGATGCAATCATTAACAAATCGGATAATCTGGCTCACTTTATCAACTTTTATGAACTAAAATTGGCAAGTTAGCAACTTGCGAAACTTGAATAAATCACTTTAAAAGATTACTTGTAGCCTAATTGCAATGTGTAAATATTTTAAGAGAGAAGCGGTGCATCATATTTACTTTTAATTGCAACTTTACTTTTTGTTGAAACTCTGGTCAAGCTTACCGAGGTCATAATAGGCAGAAATGTTTTAGGGTCCAAAAACATTTCATTAAGCTATCAAACGATGAATTTATATTATTTAGGTTTATGTTTTGTATTATTATCCTCTTATTGGAGCTTTATCATTATCATTTTGTGGTTCATAGTACCAAAAATTAATAGGATTCTTGGGGTTATAGGTAAATAGACACTGTTTGCTCTCAAGACTAACACCATATTTACCTTTTTTACATCTATAATCAAATAATTCAAGCAGTTTAAATCTGAATTTTTCGCGGTTTGAAAATGTCGTGCTTTCTTTTTCAAATAAAGAAGGTGTTTTCTGCTGTTTCCATTCTATAAAACGGGCATAGGATTCTTTTGAGAAAACAGCTAAACCTGAAAAAAGATCGGCAACCTGAATCAGTGGCTCGGCATTTGAACATTGTTCTTTAAAAGATTCAATTGAATAGTGTGGGTCAGAAAAGAAGTATCCAAATAGATCATGATGTAGATTTTTTTGTCTCCCTTTCGCAGAAAGACATTCCTGAACTGTATTCCAATCTATACCATTTCGTTGATCTGGTCTTATATCCCACTTTGCAGATTTAGGTCTCCTTTTCATTGTAGCACTTAATAAATGAAAGAACATTCTTTCATAATTTGCCATATCATCTCGA
This sequence comes from Minisyncoccota bacterium, assembly GCA_041651955.1. Classification (GTDB taxonomy): domain Bacteria; phylum Patescibacteriota; class Minisyncoccia; order Minisyncoccales; family Minisyncoccaceae; genus UBA2558. The sequence continues at coordinate 1,611 of JBAZIG010000177.1, forward strand.
CCATAAATACGATGACGTGAATCGTGAGTATCCCAAATGAGAATATCTATTCTCATTTTGAAATTACTTAGATCGTTAAATATAAAGTTTATTATTTTTTCAGCACAAAAATAGTTTTTTGCGGTCTTTAATTTCTGCCATTTAAATTCAGAGACATTTGAGTTCGTGAGAATATTATTCATCTCACTTTTCGCTTTATCATAAGCATTCTTATGCATCGAAAATGCGGTTAAACTTTGAAATCTTGAATCAGTAATACAACTTTCATCCGTAAAGACAACGTATTCCATGGTATTATTTTCAATTTATGAATACAATCAACTGTTTGTATTTGCCAGGGTTTTTATTTAAGCAACACTTCCGCAATGACTGGTAACATGAATTAGCTGAGCCAGCACCACCAAATTCCCACAGAAATATGTACTTAATTATTCGATCCTATTCCAATTATCTAAAAAATCATTCAATCCATTTAAATACGCTTTTACTTTTGGTGCTTCAGTGGTCAATTGAAAAGTATTAGGAAATTTGATTAATTTAATCATATCATAATCTGATTTACTTCCTACAATTTTGTCATATTTTATATGAAAATCGGGAAGACAGCACTTGTCAACAACTGTGACTTTAGCAGTACCTTTCTTTAATGCTCTTATTAGTGCAGCATTAATATGCATGTCGTTAAACGAATAACCAATGATATATATATTGTTTGCTTTAATCAAATCTTCAACCATTTTCTGGTAAAACTCATAAAATGTTTCATCCAAGATTCTTTCTGGTTTGTGATATCCAGTTATTATATTCGATGGTATCAAATTATTTTGAACGAAATTTCTCTGTGGGCTGCAAGAGCTGTAATCATTTGATTTTTCGCGAATAAAATTAAGTTTAAAGGAGCCATGTAAGTGATAATAACAATCAATATTATTATTTTCAATGATTTTTTTTACATTGATTTTTCCAGTTTTTTCATCATATCCATCGAAAAATTTCAAATTTGAAATATTAGGTACTAAATAATCGTAATTCAACGTGTAAAACCTTACAATCCCATTTTCACCCTTAACTTGATCTAGAAATCGATTAAAACTCTTATTTAGCTCATGATATTTATTTTCCTCGACAGTTTCATATTTCTCAATTTCTTTTTTGATTAAGAATATGAAATGTATATAAAGCTCGTAATAGTAATTCTCATTTGCAATTATGCGTCTGGTGCCAAAAGATGTATCTAAGCGTTTGTCCAATTTTTGACTTTCAAATATTTCTAATTTATGCTGTATTTCAGGATCAATTAACAAGAAGGTATTAAATCTGAAAAAAATGTTGGACATTGGTTTTTGAGATTTCTTATACTCAAATAGCAACTCTACAAAATGTAATATAGATTCAAAATTGGGTGTATAATACCCATTATATTTATCCTTTTGAGCTTCCAAAAGTGAGAATAAATATTCACCTATTGGTTCTCCTTTATCATTGACAAAAGTGGAATCATTCCGAAAAATATTAGTTATTTCATCGGTATTTGGCGCTCCCCATGGAACTACAGCTCCTGCACCAGTCAGAATTACATTTCGCTCTCTCATATAAAAATTGACGTGTTTTTTCATAAGTATTTGAGGTGAGAGTGTTAGCTCATTTCTCAAAGTCATACTGACGAATGGTGTAATGTCATTATATTCAAATATAATCTTCGCTCACCATAGAGTCAACCTTCTGTTTATCTGCAAAACTAACAAATATTTAGACAAATAACGAAAAATATCAATAATATCTCTATATATAATCGG
>JBAZIG010000178.1:0-3399 GCA_041651955.1 Minisyncoccota bacterium
GATAGAGAAAATAGCCATGATTGCCTTCACCGTGAAGAATTAAGTCACAACTGTTGCCGTATGCAACCATCTTTCTCTGAAAGGCGAGAATACCCTCAACCGGTGAAACGTTGTCTTTCATTCCATGAAAGATAAGAGTAGGAGGAAGACTTTCCCTGACTTGATGAAGGGGCGAAAACTTGCACCACATGTTTCCGATTTTCTTGTTCCCATACCCATTAGGGGATGTGTCAAGCACTGGGTAATAAAGAATCATGTTAGCGGGTACGGGTGAGATCTGACAATTATCCCGCGGATCATCTGCATCATCGAACAGTATTGCCCCAGCCGCAAGATGACCTCCAGCCGAGAGACCCACCAAGGTTATTTTTGCAGAATCGATCCGTAGTTCAGTAGCATGTTCTTTCACAAATCGAATGGCCGATTTGGCATCTTTCACGCAATCGACAACCCCTGTGTTTTTCGAAGCATCTAACAATCTGTACTCAACAGAGATGGCCAACCAACCTCGCTTCGCAAATTCCTGAAGGATGGGATAGGTCATCGAAGGATGTCCTCCACTCCATCCACCTCCGTGAAATGCAATCACGCATGGCCTCTTATTGTTATTTAACGGGATAGTATCCGGTTCAAAAAGATTGAGTCTGAGTGACAATTCTCCCACTTCCTTGTAAATGACATTCCTTGAGGGAGTGATGGAATCGGACAATTGATCCACATATCTACGAGTCGACTGGCTATATGAGGAAGTCCCGATGAAGCATAAGAAAAACAAAAGTAGAGTCCTCATCTATTTATCAATTTTAAAGGTATAGTTCATGCTTGTACGTCCTGAAGGTAAAACAACGGCACATTTCAATTCTTTAAATCCCTGATCTTTTGGGAAACGAATTGTTTCCCGATACACCTTACCTCGAGTAATGGGTTCTTCACCATCCAGTGAGTAAAAAATGACAGCATCTCTTACGGTAGGTGTCAGTTCTATGATGTAATGAGATTCGTCTGTTTTAACAACTTGCTGAATGAAAGGTTCAGGAATACGAAAAGCGATAGATTGTTGGTCGAGCCAATTCAGATGGTATGACATTTTTTCTATGAAGTTAGGGTAATCCTTTCTGTCTGCAGGTGACCAACCTGATTCTGCCACCGCTAGGATCCGGGGATACATCATGTATTCCAGCATCTCCACGCTGTGGATGTATTCCATCCAAATATTTCCCTGAACACCTATCACAAATTTATGCTTGTCTGGTGGGATGCCACCACAGGGATCGAAAAGATAGGTTGAGTCGAGAGGTACAAATCCCCCAATATTGATGGGTTCAACCGATATGTCATCCGTCTGATATCGATCCAGGTAGTAAAAGTTGTTCGGTGCCATGATTACATTATATCCTTTGTTGGCTGCAGAAATTCCACCTTTAGGACCGCGCCAGCTCATAACGGCCGCGTTATCTGGAACATGCCCTCCCTCCAGGATCTCATCCCATCCAATAATTTTCTTCCCTTTTTTATTTAGGAAATCAGCAATACGTTTTACAAAATATCCTTGTAACTCCTTTTCGTTTTTCAGGTTTTCATCCTTGATTCTCTGCTGACATCTAGCACAGCTTTGCCATCTTTTTTTCGGAGCTTCGTCTCCTCCAATATGTATGTATTGAGAAGGGAAGAGGTCGATCACTTCTTTAAGGACATCCTCCAGGAAGCGGAATACCTCATCGTTTCCAGCACAGAAGATCTCATCCTTGATTCCCCAATTGATTGGGATTTCAAATGGGCCTCCCGAACAGGACAGTTGAGGATAGACTGCTAAAGCAGCCATCGCATGTCCAGGCATCTCAATCTCAGGAATCACTGTGATCTTCCTCTCTGCCGCATACATCACGATTTCTCTCACCTCATCCTGTGTATAATAACCACCATGGGGTACATTATCGTGAAGCCGGGGTTCCTTCCTGTATTGGGTACTCTTCCTCCACGCTCCTTTTTGGGTAAGTTCGGGATATTTTTTGATCTCTATGCGCCAGCCGTAATCTTCGGTGAGATGCCAGTGAAAAACGTTCAACTTATAATGCGCCATCTGGTCAAGGAGCGATTTAATTACCTCCACGGGGTAATAATACCGAGCAACGTCGAGCATCATTCCCCGGTGGGGAAAACGGGGCTCATCGTATATAACCAAGTGAGGCAATGTGAGGGAATGGCTGTTCTCAATGATCTGTTTCAATGACTGCAAGCCGTAAAAAATACCTGTATCATCACCTTCAATGATGATCCCCCTTTCATCGGTAATCAGTTGATATGATTCAGGCGTCATGTTGTCCGTAAGTTTCATTCTAATACGATTTCTTGCTTTTCGGTCTCTTTTCTGGAGATCAAGAGAAAGATCAAAATGTTCCTGTAGGAAGCGTTGGAGCAGTTTGGCATGCCCCTCCGCCGCTAATCCCGAATGCTCAATTACGGTAGACGGAGAGATCCTGAAATGGCCTTCTTTTAAGGTGACCTCTTTGGGTTCTGGAATAATATGAACCTGAGCGGATATATTAATTGCAAAAGCGGCAAACAGGAGTATAAAAAAGATGATTTTCATATTCATAAAATAATATTATTAATTTTCCATTAATAGTAAAATAATTTTTTGTAATAACTGATATTTTGTGAGAATTTGTTAATCTTTACTATTGTGGCCATTGATAACAGGCTCAATCTAATTATTCAGTTTTGCAGCTTGCTGAAGAGCAGACAAACATGGCTTGGTTCCGAGATGGAGCTAGACACGTATGCGATACGTGATTACCTCGTTTACTGCTATTCGTTTCAGTTTGATTTCTTCGATATAGTGGTATAATTGCTTAACACCATCCGTGAAAATAATTGACGGCCATGATGTATACGATGTTATGGAGTCTCTGACCGGCGACTTTCCTAGTAGTTACACATGAAGCCAAAATGACAACACACACCAACCGGAAAATCATTTTTGAGTGTAAAAACATTTGACCTTTTTCATATGATTGTCGCTAAATAATTAATAATTATTTGAATGCACAAGTTATTAGCTCATATAGATTCGTATCTTTCAGGTTGTTTTCCATTTCCGTAACATCTTCCCTGCTTATATTACGCAGGGGCAACCTACAATGTCCACAGTCGATATTTGCCATTTTCATGAGCTGCTTACCGGCAACAATCCCCCCCCCATATTTGCTGATGATGCTCAATAGATTTACAGATTGCAGTTGAAGAATCCTAGCGCTTTCGGTGTCATGTTTGTTGTATGCTTCTATCATGTCATAATAAAGCTCGGGAATCAAGTTGTAGGTGGTTCCGATTCCACCCTTAATGCCAAGTGATAATCCACAGAGCAATGTTTCATCTGATCCATGAAGAATATCGAAC
>JBAZIG010000179.1:0-3393 GCA_041651955.1 Minisyncoccota bacterium
CTCGAATTGTACTTCTTGATTTTATTCAAGGCGGGAGTTTCCAGTAATGACGGTTTAAACCACATGCGGGATTCGTTTTGTGTAGATAGCTTCCGGTTCATAAGAAAATGCAGGAAACAGGGAATTTCTTTTGTCATCAACTCTCTTAGAGAAGTTATATCTTTTTCAACCGGTTTGATTTTCCGAACCCAAAAACGAATTTCTTCTTTCGGAATAATAATCGGATTCTTTTCGTTATTGGAACAAAGAATAAACTTGGCAAAAAATTCAATCTCCCGGCGGTCTTTTCCCTTGGCCTCGATTTTATAGTCGCCTGCGGTTGATAAGTTTTTTATCTTTTCGGTGTCTTCCATCTTATTCAGAAGAAGTTCATCGACCAGAACCAGCAAACGATTTGCCCAATCGGCATTGAACTGACTTTTAAAATCCTCATTCGTATTGAATGTGGCATTCTTCCCAAAAATTATTTTCAAAAATCGCAGAAACGTTGTTTTGCCTGTTTCCCTTTCATTAGATACCAGTAAAAGAATGGGAAGCATCTGTGTTGGCCGGGTATACAAAAGTTGAATATAGTCCAACCCCAACTCTATCTGTTCTTCAAAAATATGTTCCAGAAATAGCCGGATATAAGGAAAATGCCCCTCACAAGGCGTATGGTTGATAGGTTCGTATTGGTTAAGAAAGGTTCCATAAATCTGTTGGTAGTTTATATGACTCGGGATAATGCAAAAGCCATCGTATTTCTCAATTTCGGGGAGATTATTCTTTCCATAATCTTGCCGAAGGGCCTCATAACTCCAGAGGATTTTCTCTTCAATATAATCGCCACTGATCAGCGGACGCCGAACAATTTTATACAAAGTTGTCCCGACACGGATATATTTTTCTTTATTTTCCATGTCGTACTCCTTTCCTGCCGGTGCGTATTGCTTCGACATCTACAGATTTATACCGCTTTCGTCCTCCAAATGGGAATGATTTGATGTAACCTGTTTTCTCCCAACTCCACAAAGTAGAAGAATCAATTTTAAGAATAGATAAAACCTCTTTACGACTTAGGAATTCTTCGGGTGGTGGGTCTTTGAGTACGGACTTAAGACTGCCCGCCATCTCTCTGAAGATTTCCCGCAGATCTTCCAGTTTGAGTGTTATACTCACATTCGCCCCGGAATTCAATAAATCACGATAGTTCATAATCGGAAATTTTTATAGTTATACAATAATTTGCTTCCGGACTCAATTGAATCCGAGGCAAATAAAAAGAGAGATATTTCAGGGATTCAAATCACTTGAAGTCTCTCGAAAATCTCTCCATTATCTCCGAAAATGAATGTTTTTACTTGTTCTGTTCAGCTAAATACTTGGGGATATCGTCAATGTTGGGTATGATATGTTTCTTGGTTTGATAGTCGTGAAGTTTGCCTTTTATATAGGAATACTCAAGGTCGCGCAAATCGACGAAAATCTGCTGAAGCCACGGAACCACATCTTGTTTTGCATAATCAAAATAATGGGCCATGTTCCAACCGAAGTGAAACATATCGGGGTTTTTCAACTTATCAGGTTTAATCGGGATAAGATTATCAGGGAGTGATTCTTTTCTTGCGTAACATTCGATGTATTTGTCGAGCCGGAATAATTCGTCGTCCGTTATGTAGGGAGCCATTGTTAAATGCGTATATTCAATGAATAGATCGATCTCTGCGTTTTGCTTTTCTATATGACGTTTTTCAGCATCTTTCCTTATATCTTCTATGGATGATTTTTGTATTCTTTTTTCTTCATTGGAAACATTATTATCTGTGATTATTGGTATAACTTTCTTTTTATTCGGCAGCTTTTTCATAATCCAAGGAACAATAACATGGGCTAACGCTGCAAGAATAACGAGATATACAATAAGACACACGCCAAGGATTATCACAAAGGTCAGGTTTGCCGTACCTATATCAAACCCTTTTTCAAGAACAATCAACCGTCCAACCATAGCTATTGCCAAACCCGCAATAGCAACTATCAGTAGTAGAATGATGTGGCTATTGATTTTACGATAATCCATGACTGTAGAATTATTTTATTTTCCAGTAACCGCCTTTGTTTCCTCCAATACGTTCAAGTCTCCCAATTTTTTTTAGTTTCTCAATGTCGCGATATACAGACGAATCGCTCACCTCTAACTGTTTAGATATGGCTTCTCTTGACAAACTATTATCTTCTCTAATTATTTGAAGAATCTTCGCTTGCCTCGAGGTTATTTTTATTGCTTCATTTTCTGCTTCATTTATTGCTTCATTTATTGCTTCATTTTCTGCTTCACCCAGACTCTTTTCTGCTTCATTGTCTTCTCCGACATTTTTCCGACGCTTCTCCGACATTTCTCCGACACCACGTACAGGCTTATTTTCTGTTCCATTTTCTGCACCACTTTTTGCCTCATCTGCACCACTTACTTTTCCTTCCGGTTTAGGGTCGGCACTTATAACAGTTACCTTGAATGTAGTAATATCTTTAAAGTCAAATATAGCCAAACCGTTTTTGTTCGCTTCAAGCTGTTCTTGTACCATACTTATTCCCCGGTTGAAACGGTTTACATATCCAAGTACTTTCATCGCTTCAGCAATAACAGGATTACGGTAATCATTTACATGAGGAAAATTTTCCGGTTGTACTTTACCGTAAAGTCCACCCGGATTATCCATTTCAATCCGGTCGGAGTATTCATAAAATCGAGCCGGAGCATTCGTCTCATACGTACGGTGCATGATGAGATTCATAGCCAGCTCTCTTATTGCTTCATACGGATAATTGATTTTCATTTCTTCCCGTAAAACCGTGACGAATACCGGACGTTGCTTTTGAATTGTATATTTGATGAAGTAGTCTATCTCCTTTAATATCGTGATAAGGTTTCCCGAAAATTGTCTTTCATTTATCACTTTAGAGGTTATACTTTTTCCTGCAAATTCAACATATTGTATATACGACCCAAAAAGAATATGCGATGGATCTTTTCCAATGAGCAGGATGCCGGCAACTGTCGGGCAGTCTTGTGCCGGATCAAACAACTTTAAGGATGCCAATTGTTGCTTAATCCCCCGTTTATCGCCTTTTAATATGTTAGCGCTTACCATTTTGGGTAAATATTCAGATTTGAATAAATCCAGATCCAAATCATCAATGGTGGTATGCAAACACGGAGTGGTATCGAATGTTTGTGATTTTACTTCGCTTTTTTCACGAAGAATTCTTAATTCTTCGTCATTTGCTTCCCCTCGTCTCGGCCCGATACGGATATACACCGTTCCTTTATATTTCACGGGAGTATTCTTGCTCGGTTTTACTTCGACAACGGCGATATCGCCATCAGGAAATGAAAACTTTTCGACCATCAAT
>JBAZIG010000180.1:0-1067 GCA_041651955.1 Minisyncoccota bacterium
CGGAAATTGAAGCCGGTTGGAAAAAAGTTCCGGTTAACTCAGTATATAGTTTTAAATATTTATTAAAATTTTTTGCTCTTGCAAACTGGTTGTCTTCTCTGGATGTACTCATAACCATGTAAGATAGATCAACATTTTTTAGCAATTCCTTTTTATCCCATGCCATCGTAAAAAGTTCTTTGATTTGTTCTGTTTTGATCCAGTCTTTTCCTAGAAAGTGGTTCATTTCCCGTTCAAATGCAGCCATATAGAAATCCGGGTCTCTATTAGCATTAGCTTCTGGCTCAAGGGAATAGTTGATGCTGATTTTCCCAAATCCCATAGGCTTCGCCATTCCAATAGAATGAAATAAATTCTTTTCGTTTCCATGAAAACTTATCGCAGACAATAATGCGCCAAGCTCTGGAGACCTTAAGTTGTGAAACCTTATATAAGATTCAAACTGAATACCAGATTTTAAAGGTAGAAACTCTGTATTAATATCGTCATTCCCCGCTGAGGGGTAATTGGTTACCGAATTATGTACCGGATAGCGTTTCCATTTTAATTGGGCGTTTCTATCATTATAGGTAATATATTTTTCCACAATATTATCATTAACAGTTTGAGGAGTCTGGACTATATAAATAGGATAATATGAAGCCCGGGGGCTGCCCAGTGTGGTTCTTATTCTATCTGTAAAAGGGATTGGTTCATTTATCGGTTTTGCAGGAGAAAATTGAATCCTTCCTTTTAATGCGCTTTGATTGTCGTTTTCTTTAGCTGAAAATCCAAATATGCACTGTGCCAGATCAGCGCCTGAATTCCAGTCAATTTTTTGATGAATGTTGTTAATTTCTTTTGGGCTATAAGTAAAAGGGACCTTATATAAAAATGCCAATCCAAAGTCTTTAATTTCACTATTTTCAATCCTGAAAAAAACTGGAATTCCTTTTGAACCCACATCACTCAGTTTCTTTCTCCAGTATTTCCAGTCGTCTGACTTTCGATGTAGGTATTCAAATTTTTCGAAATTATCAGAGTTAATCAAAAACTTTCGGGGCTCCGTCTTATCAATAAATACAAAT
>JBAZIG010000180.1:1077-3381 GCA_041651955.1 Minisyncoccota bacterium
AGACCTTTGTGCTCTTGGCATATTCCAATTATCAGGCTGCCCCGTGAAAACAATTGTTCCTAATTCACCCTCAGATACATTGGAAAACTTCATTCTGTTAGTTTGACGTTCTGTTTGATATTCATCGTCTTTGATAAATATCTTATTCTGAAGAGCTGATACTTGATTACCTAATATAGCATATTTGTAACTGGCGGTTTTTGGATCATAATTCTGACCGTTTATTGTTTGAGTTACATTTAAATCAACTGTGCTACCCCTTTTAAATGTATTTTCAAAAAGTTTACTACCAAGCATTTCGTCTATTCTTATGTGGTTTATTCTTTTTGGCTTTCCGCAATCAGTTATTTTTATCTTCCCATCTACTTTTTGTAGCCAACCGCACCTCACTCTATCTTGTTCTCTCGGGTCTTTTAATTTATAGATGTACGGTTTATCCCATTCACGTGTTGAAAACCTCATTTTTTCATCCATCGAAAGCTTTCCAAAACTCAAAATTTCAAGCACATTCCGCACCATACCTTTTATGGAAGTACCCGGAATAAAATATTTTTTCTCGCAGTTTGGGGTCATGATGTGGCAAAATTCGGTTTTACTTTTACTATCACGAATGAAAATGGGCGTCTTGGCCTCTATCGTTATGGATATCTTACCGCTTATCCCGTCTGAAAACGGTATGTCATGGCTGATTTGATCAGCCCAGCCAGGGTAATATACTTCACTACTTACCGGTACAAAATTAAAAGGGGCTTTAATCATAATTCAAAAACTCTAGATTAACTTTTATTTAAATCCTTTAAAAGCACGCCAGGCAGGTCTCAGCTCTCCCATATTCTCACACAACGGCTCTTCAACCGCTACCCAGGCACGTACCATGATGATCTCTTTAAGGTTTTGCCCCCCCCGTAATTCTGTTAGACGGTGCAATAGGTAGGTTTGCTCTTCCAACTCAAAGGAGTTGTCTTTATTTGCTTCATTCCAATCCACTATCCCTACGAGGTAACGTCCATCGTTGTGTTCTATTGATATGCTTATTTGCTGATTTTTTGAATACAGGTTGGCTTCTGCAACAAAAGGGTTTTCACCAATTGCAGGAAGCGCAAAAACACCATCTACAAGCCTGGGAAATTGCTCGTCAGACATCCAGCAATAACCGGTAAATTTAAGATTCCGGTAATCATCCATGTTATTGGTCAGAGTATAACACTTTTTCTTTTCCATCTTCAATTTTTTTTAAAGAACCATTAAACACACCATGTCCGCGCATGGTTCCCCCACCCAATGGTAAACAACCCGAACAAATATCCTTAAGTGCAGTTTCAAAGGCTTCAATAATTGTATCTTTAACAAGGTTCTCTGGAGCACCACAGAACGTATTATCTAAGTTAAATTCCAAGCGAAAGGGGCTCTTATCGTTGATGACATTTTCGTTAAATAAAGCACCATCGATTCCTCCCCCGGTAAAACGGTCGATAGCGACATGTTCCAGTTTTTTTTGGTTTTTCGCTTCTTTTAGAAAGACGTCAGAAGGTAAAACATTGCCAATATGCCCGGGATTGTTGTCGGAAAACTTGCTGGCTTCTCCAAACAACACTTTAACAGCTTCATTATTTTCGCCCGTGTAATCCTGAACGGTTTTTCCTTTTGGCAACATATCGGCAAATATCCCTTTCTTCTTGTTATAGTGGTAGGCTACTCTGTGAGAAAGGGCTCCAATGGCAGAGGATGCAGGTATTAAAACCAATTCTTCAGAAAAATCCGGATTGTTTGGGTTGTCCCAAGTAAGTACTTTCTCTGTAACAGGAGTCATATCGGCAGTATCTTCTTTATTGGCACTATTTCCTTTATCAGCAGAACTAAAAAGATAAAAATCTTCAGGTTTTAGGTCCAGAGTATAACGGATGTATTTGGTTTTTCCTTTTTCTACCTGCATTAATTCTTCGCCATTAATGGGAGAATCAAGGCATGATGAATGTTCGAGGTATATATTGCGTTGTTCACGAACTGAGAGATCTAGATGCCTTTGGCTGATATTTTTGATTTTTATTCTACCAAATCCTTTTCTGGAACCGCTCCCTATCCTGAAATCGGGATGCGCAAAAATCCGGAGAAACTCTTCAAATATGAGCTTATCTTCACTAGAACTCTCCTTATTGCCTTTCATCTCAATTTCAAAGATCAACCGGGAACCTTTATACAGAACTTCTTCGTCAAATTTCCCTTTCTCTTTAGTGTCAGCCACACCTTTATTCGTTATGCGTACATGCTGTCGTACAGGCAGGTGGAGAAAATGGTCAATGAAAT
>JBAZIG010000181.1:0-3365 GCA_041651955.1 Minisyncoccota bacterium
CTCTTTTCTAAGTACCAATATAAGTAATTTGGATAGTAGCATTAACTTCGACATTTAACGAAAAGTTACCATCCAAATCTGTTACAGTTCCGTTGGTTGTTCCGGCCTCAATAATATTCGCACCTATAATGGGCATACCGACTTCATCAACAACAACTCCCGATATGCTTTTTTTCTGTTGTTGTGATGCTTCAGCAAGAGAGGATACCTGGTCATACATATCCTTCGGAGAAAGCACTATTTGTGATCCTTCCACTTCATAGTCCACATTCTCCGATTCAAAAAGCTTATCCAAAACATCCGAAATTGCAACATTTCTTACTCGTACGTTTACTTTCCTGTCAACATCAATTAACCTACAGTTGTATAAAAAGTAATAATCAGATTTTTCCTCAATGGTTTGCAACACTTTTTCTATGGTTGAATTCTTCAAGTACAACGAAATTTTAGCATCCTGAGAATAGATGTTTTCAGCTTGCAATTGAAAAACAAGCACGAACAGAAATAAAAGAGTTATTCTCATAGTAAATGGTATCTTTTGAATTAAGGCATAAAAGAAATGTGCCTTTTGGTTTATTGATTTATTATTCATATTTTTACATCGTTATTAAATTCATTTATGGGTTTATTAATTGCTTGCTTGGCGGTGAGGTGAGATTTTCCGCTATTGCAAAGTAAATCATGTGTGGGAGAGGTTTTAACCTCTCCCTCTTTTTTATTTCAACTGTTCATCATCTTCTCATAGGCTTTCAATTTATTTGTTTAAACTTCTAAATTATTGCGTTTTTATCGTAATCCTTTTTCTTGAGAATGTTTCATTTTCAAGCTTCTTTTGACTGGAAATAGAGTAGCTGATAGGAGCCGAACGTGCTAACAGATCAAGAATATCTTCAATCGTTTCGTCGGTAAACGTGGCAGTATACTCATACCCCTTCAGCTCTTCGCCCTCAAGAACAATTTCAACCCCAAATTTTCGTGATAGCCTGGTTACAATGTTATCCAGCTTTTCACGTCTAAACACCATTTTTCCGTCTTTCCAGGCCGTTTCAACATAAGCATCGGCCATAGCCACATTAATAGCACCTGTATGAGTATCCATCACAGCCTTCTCATCAACCCCAAGCGCAATAGTCTTATCCGCATAAAGCATCGTCGAGATCTCCACATTCCCGCTCGCCAAAGTCACTACATGACTAGCCTCACTTCCGTATGCGTTCACGTTAAACTCAGTACCGTAAGCACTAACAATCATTTTTTGAGGTGTTTCCACATTAAAACGGTGCTTCTTGTCTGAAACGACCTTGAAATACGCTTCTCCTGTAAGCTGTACAGTGCGTTCTTTCTCCTCAAAACGTTGTGGATAAGTAAGCGAGCTCAACGAATTGAGCCAAACTTCACTGCCGTCAGGAAGTATTGCTTTTGTCACGATACCTGGTGCAGAGGTAACCGTAATAGTTTCTTTTGGAAGCCTGTTTTCTCTAAATGTGGGATAAAGTGCATATTGAAATACCAGAAGAAGAGGAAGAAGAATAGCAGCTGTGTTTCTTAGATAGTTGAAGAAACGGCGCTTGTTCCTAATGAACGTGATGCGTTTATGCAATTGCCTCCAACCAGCTTCAGCGTCTATCGCTTTTTGTTTTTCCCAGTTTTCCAGTAAATAATTCAATGAGTCTGGATTCTCCTTATCAATCATATTGTTTTCGTCATTTATAAACTAGACGAACAACTCCTCACATACCCTATAAAAAAAGTAAAATATTCAAGTGTAATCGATAATTTCACAATTATAGATAACAAGAAACCCTATCACAACAATAAAAAGGAGAGGTATTCACCCAATTCAACGCGTAAAAATTTCAGAGCCCTGCTGATATATGATTCTACAGTCTTTGGAGAAACCCCCATTCTCTCTGCAATGGCAATGTAGGACTGACCTTTAAAGCGGTTCATCTCAAATGCTTCACGTACATTTGAGGGAAGTTTTGTCAGCGCATTACCAATGGAAATCTCTAATTCTTTCAAGGTGTACAGCTCTTCCGGTGAAGAATGACAGTCGGACATTCTACATTTCTCCATGTAACGGTTTTCTACTTCATTCCTTCTAAGATAATCAATGCAATTGTTGCGAACAGAAGTAACCAGAAAATTACGAAAACAGGTGATGGCATACATGTTCTTCCGTTTTTCCCATATTTTAAAAAAAACATCCTGCACTATATCTTTGGCAGTATCTTCGTGACTGACATACCGCATAGCAAACACACACAAGGCCGGATAAAATTCAAGAAATAATACCTTAAAAGCCTGCTCGTCGTCCTGGAAAACAACTTTTCTGAATAGGATCTCGAATTCGATATCTGTTTCCTTCATTCGTATTTTAGTAAAATATTAACTTAAACGGCTAAATTACTTAATTATGTTGAATAAATGGATAAGTCACCTCCGTTTGAGTCACAAATTGTTTGTAAAGAATACTTGAATTCTATCTCATATTCAGATATATTTCGTAGAGAAAAATCATCGAATAGAAAAAGAATCAGCTATTTTTGTCATCAGCTACTCACGAATTCGGGTTTAGTTCAACACGCAATTTATTATAAATAGACTCTCAGACAATGAACAGACTTGACAGACTCACAAGCATACTCATACAACTTCAGTCTAAACGGTTGACAACTGCTCGTGAAATTGCGAAACGTTTTGATGTTACAAACAGGACAATTTACAGAGACATTCAAACATTAAGACTTGCAGGTGTGCCAATTGGCGAAGAAGAAGGAAAGGGATATTTTCTGGTTGAAGGTTATCGGTTGCCACCTGTAATGTTCACAATCGAAGAAGCAAGAGCTTTGGTCACAACATGTAAAATTCTAAACTACCATACCGAAGATTCTCTTAAACATAATTACGAATCTGCACTTTTGAAAATAAAAGCCGTTTTATCACTCAAAGACAAAGATAAACTGGAATTTTTAAATTCAAGAATCGGATATCACAAACCTTGGGCGCCGACTAGCTTGTTTTTAGACGGGATCCAGCATTCAATTATTGAAAGCCAAAAATTGAAAATAATTTATCAGTCAAAAAAAGAAGAACAAATAACAGAACGAGTCATCCAACCTTGTGCAGTTTATTTCAGTGGGGCGGTATGGACAACGATAGCCTTTTGTGAGTTACGTCAAGAAATAAGAGAGTTTCGCCTCGACAGAATAAAAGAACTCAAATTGCTTCAAACACATTTCAAACCCGACAAGACTTTCAACATTGAACACTATCTTGAGGAACGTTCAAAGAGATTATTTTTGAACCCCTGACAAAGGGCTGTCCTATGTGCCTTTTATCTTTGCTTCACATTCAGACAAAAT
>JBAZIG010000182.1:0-3357 GCA_041651955.1 Minisyncoccota bacterium
CATTTTCCGATAAAAAAAAGCACCCACGTTTTTTCGTAAGTGCTTTTGTCTGTGGCTCCTCATCAAGGACTTGAACCTTGGACCCCCTGATTAACAGTCATATTTTTTCGTTTTTCTTCATTGTCCCTTGTACTAAAAAATATTACCCGAATCCCTGTTTTTCAGCTATTTGCATATAATAAATGTTTTCCCTAGTTTTGTAGTGTTTTATATTTAGGAGTTCACTCGGAGTTCACTCGGACAATACAGGAGAAAATTTATATGGAAATTGGGTACCTTTTTAAAGACAATATTGGAGGTGTAGTCGTGACTGCAACATTGGACACACGCAAACCCACCTCTGATGAAACATACCGTCTTAGTATTCGTGTTGCCCACAACCGAGAAAAAACATATATCCAAACAGGGAAAAGGGTCACATGGGAAGGATACGAAGGCTTATTGAAAGCACGTGGAACCAAAGGAGAATTTTCTGTTATAAAGAACGAAATCAAGGAATCCTTTGATAAGGTATGCGGCATAATAAAAAAGTTAAACAGTACGGATACTTTTTCTATGAACAGGGTCCGCGAAGAAATGGGCCGCGCTTCTGCTACTAAAGTAAAAACATTCCTCGAGGAATGGCAGGATTTCGCCATGGGAAAGAAAGCTCAAAAGACCAGGGACCAATACTTACAATCCTGTAATTCATTCTATAAGTCCCTTGGTTGTCACTTAGCCCGGATAAAGGTAGATGGTATATTGCAGCGCAGAATGGCCGTCAAGGGCGCCAAAATGCGGCTCAAACCGAAGGAGATAACCATACATATGGTTGAGAACTGGCGCAATAAAATGACAGCAGATGGCCTTACCATAGCCAGCCAGGGCATGTATCTTCGATCCTTCCGTGCCTTGATGATTCATTTGGCCGAGAAAGGCAAGATGCCCAAATTGAAATTCACAATCGATGCTGGGGAGCGCAGGCAAGACGATTTCTTAACCGTACCAGACATAGTAAAGATCAGGGATTACCAAGGAACGAATAAATGGGCAGCGGACTGGTGGATCATCCTGTACTTATGCAACGGCTGTAACCTTCGTGACCTGGCCACGCTCACATGGACAGACCATTACACTTACGACAAAGAATTGACTTTTATCCGGTCCAAGACCAGTTCCAAAGCCCCGACAAGGGTTTTTATTCCTGTTATCCCCGCACTACAGGATCTTTTAGATAAATACGCAACCCTGCCTGAAGAAGGACAACGGGTCTTCCCACAAATACTTGCCAACGCCTTCTCTGAATCGCAAATAACAGAACGTGTACACGGGTTCAACATGAAGATCGGGGAAGGAATGAAAGCCGCATGTGAAGAGCTGGGCATTCGACCTGCCACATCCGCTTTCGCACGAAATTCATATATAACCACCTTAACCTGGCACGCAATTTCAGATGTATTCATAGATGCCATGGTTGGCCATACAAGCGGCAATAATGTCCTTCGCGGATACCAGGGCAAGATCTCTCCTAAGAAAAGAGCTGCCATTAATGCCAAACTGTTCATTGATCCCGAGGAAGAATAGTATAAACCAATAGTAATTCATGTCTAAAAAACCACCTAAGATTGATAAATGTGGCACCGTTCTTTAAGGTAAGATGTGAAATTTTAGCAAAATATTACCTGCACTTAAGTTTCTGATAAACTACACCTTATAAAATAATGACACCACTCCCGCGACACTCCCGCGGGAGTATTTTTTTGTGTACCTGGCTATACCTTCGTGAAAACAATAAAAAATTTTAATTATGGGCAGACCAACTAAAACAGGACTTGATTACTTCCCCTTGGACGTGGATATAGATGACAGCATTGAACTCATTGAGGCTGAGTATGGGATTGCGGGATTTGGTATTGTCATAAAGTTATGGCAGAAGATCTACAAGAACGGCTATTATATCGAATGGAATGATGATATGGAGCTTCTATTTGCGAGGAGAATAAACACGGAAATAACCCTAATAAAATCAGTAATAAATAGCTGTTTCCTCAGGAATATATTTAATAAACACGTGTTTGAAACGTACGGCGTATTAACAAGCCATGGTATTCAGAAGCGCTATATTACCGCATGCTTAACGTCAAAGCGCAAATCTATAAGCATGAATAGTAGTATTTGTTTATTAAATCCGGAGTTAACTCGGTTTATTACGGAGTTTACTGAGTTTCCTCATGAAGAAAGTGCACAAAGTAAAGTAAAGGAAAGTAAAGTAAAGAATAATAATATGCGCACCGAATTGTGCGCAACACATATTTCTGGAGACGTGGATGATTTTATTAAACCTAACGGACATGGCCCCAAAGAGGACAAAGAGGACAAAGAAGGCAGTGTACAGCCTTATTCCTTCTCGGAGTTTTGGGAATTTTACGACAAGAAAAAGGACAAGCAGAGGGCAGAGAGGGCGTATAAGAAGATTTCTATGAGGGATCGCAAATGTATTTTCGACACACTCCAAGCGTACAAAGACTCAACCCCAGACAAGAGGTATCGCAAAAACCCCGAAGCCTACTTAAATAACCGGACGTGGGAAGATGAAATAATCCCTCCTGACAATGACAGATGTTCAAAGACACCGGCACAAGTGCTTAAAGTTGATGTTTTATAATATTAATAAATAATTATCATGAGAAGCAGTAATACAGAGATTTACATTTTAGGGACGTTAATATCTGAGGGGACGCAGATGGTTGATGTAGTAGATATTCTCACTCCAGATATGTTTGAGAGCGTGGCTACCAGTTCAGTGTACGCAGCTATGCAGAAGATGTTTGACGAAAATAAGGGCATTGACCTGGTGACACTTTCGGAAAGGGTTGTAGGAGATAAGGCTATTGAGGCAAAGGGAGGAACCGTATGGCTGGCTTCTATGGCAGCTAATTACACCCCAGGGTTATTGCGTGAATATGCGCTTTTGTTGAAAGAACGCTATGTGCAAAAGAAGGCGTTAGGGTATGCTCGTGAGGTGCAGAGAGCAGTCATTGATGGTTTAGGGGTGGACGAAATAGTAAGCATCGTAAACAAAGGGGCAGACGCAGTTAATAATTTGCTAATAGTAGCTGGAGCTACCCGTAGTGTTAAGAGCATTATTCCTGAGGTGTTGGAACAGTTAGATGCACGTATGCTTGTTGCCCAAAAAGGCGGTATAACTGGCATCCCTACCGGAGTGGCTAAGCTGGATAAGGTTACAAACGGATGGAGAGGGAACCAGCTCATTGTGCTTGCAGCAAGACCGGGCCAGGGCAAAACACAACTAGCCATTCACTTTGCTATGACCGCTGCAGCGCACAGATTTTCCTGTCTCTTCTTTTCTTTAGAGAT
>JBAZIG010000183.1:0-3301 GCA_041651955.1 Minisyncoccota bacterium
CAATTCATACATTTGGGTTTTCTCAAAAAATCAGTGTATGCATTCAGGCAAGACAGTTTTTGCACAACTTATGATGTTTGGGTCAGAGTACTACTTCAATAAATGTGTCGACCGTTACCGCGGAAACTACAGAGTAAGGAAACTTTCTTGCAGAGAGCAGTTCCTGACAATGAGTTTTGCTCAATTAACCTCTCGCGAGAGTCTCAGGGATATCGAAAACTGTCTTGTAGCTTTTTCGGACAAGCTTTATCATTCCGGAATAAACAAACCTATTCCAAAATCAACACTGGCTGATGCTAATGAAAATCGTGACTGGCGCATCTATGCCGATTATGCTCATTGTCTCATTCGCAGAGCCAGGCCGTTGTATTTTGATGATCCCGAATTCAGACTTGACATGAATAACATGGTTTATGCGCTTGACAGCACGACCATAGATCTTTGTCTGAGCATGTTTCCCTAGGCCAAATTTCGCAAGGCTAAAGGAGCCGTGAAAATGCATACTCTACTGGATTTACGATGCCCATAGAACCTGTTTCTTACTACATTATGGATAAAGGTTATACTGATTTCAGTAGGCTTTATCAGAAGATCACTACCCAGAATGCATTCTTTGTCACAAGAGCAAAAGACAATCTCAGCCATACAGTTATTAAGAACTTTGAAGTTGATAAGAATAATGGAGTACTTGAAGATAAGCTCATTTCTCTTTACGGGTCCTATACCTCGAAAAAATATCCTGATGTGCTTCACGTCGTTACCTACGAGAACTTTTCTAATGGCACTCTGTATCACTTTATGACCAATGACTTTAGTCTGGAGGCCATCACGATAGCTGAACTTTACAGAGACTGCTGGAAAATTGAACTTTTCTTTAAATGGATCAAAGGACATCTTAAAATCAAAGCCTTTTACGGAATCAGCGAGAATGCTGTCAAGTGTCAAATCTGGATTACCATTTGCACATACCTTATCGTGGCAATCGCAAAAAAGTAATTTGAACTTAAGGTCTCTCTCTCTCTCTCTACACTTTCACACAAACTTTAGGACTAACCTTGTTCGAAAAAACTGATATCAAAGAACTATTTAGTGGCAAAAAATATATAAATAATTTGTTCGGCAATCCTATCCTTCTACTATGGGAGATTTAAATCGGACAGCAATGATTCATGGAAATATTAAATTAAATAATACACTGGTGTGAAATTATTGTTAACAATTAATTAAGGAGCATAAGGATCAAATACTTGAAGTTGACAGTATAGGTATTCATAGTGATCATAATACATTAGTTGCTCCTCAGCACTAATGTCATGATGTGTCGTTATTGTTGCAGTTATTCCGCATGTTGTCACAAAAGTATAATAACATTCTTGTTGGGCTAAAGCCATTATTGGCAAAATAATAATAATTAGTGATATAAGAATAAGTTTTCTCATAGTTGATTGATTTTTGACACACCAGTGTAAATATTTCATACTTTTTCTTCATAGCTGTCCGGAGAAATTTTACCATAAATTAAGTTGCCCAACCAGTTCTCCCTCCGGGACATTAACAGAGAACGCAGGTTAATTGAATATATCACGGATATTGCCTCTTTTGAAGAGGATTTGCCCTATAGAATTTGAAATTAAATGAAGACTTGGCTCCAACGTATACCGTTTCTTAGCTATGATCAACAGCAGGTAATCACAGATGGCAATCCATATCTGTGTGAAAACGGCATTCATAGAGGTGCCATAGAAGGTTTTTATATGAAGATGCTGCTTTATCCATTTGAAGAACAGCTCTATGATCCATCTATTTTTATATAAATCAGCAACTTGGAGAGATGTTAAATGAGTGGCATTTGTAAGAAATTTGAACTCACGGTTTTGATCTTGGTCCCAGTAAATGACCTTCCTGATTTTTTTTGGAAATAATTTTTGACTTGTATACCCGCTAAAATACCCTATGCAATCGGATTTGACATTCTTTATCAGCCTTCTTTTCCATTTGGCATTCCTGATTCTCATATTTGACTTTGCTCTGATAATGAAAAATGATTTGGTCTTATGGATTGTATGTAACCGCTCAAAATCATTGTATCCTCTGTCAAAAATGTAATACGAGCCTGGCTCATAAGGGATCTTATCCATAGTGTTCATGTCATGTACAGACGCAGTAGTAATATGTATAAAAGTGGGAATTTGAGTTTCAATATCGTAAAGGGTATGTACTTTTATACCACCTTTTGTCTTACGAAATTTGGCCCACCAAAAGACGCTTAAGCACAAGTCGATTGTGGTGGAATCAAAAGCATATACATTGCCATCAAGTTTGAAGATTTCGCTCATACGTTTGCTTCTGGCTTCTGCAATCATGTAGTAAGCAAATTCTTCAAAAATCTTATAGTCTCTTGACTCATTAGCTTTTGACAGATTACTTTTTGTTATTCGTTTTCCAAAACCAAGATGATATGATTTTTTCCAATGTACCCCAACGGATGTGGTCAGATCTCTCAAGCTAGCCCGATTGGAAAGCTGACCAAACATCATCACAAGCAATTGGTTCCAACAGGTGAAAGATTTAACGTAGCGGTCTCCTTTATATTTGGAAACAATGTAGTTGAACTTGTTGCGATTGAGAAGTGAGGTCAGTTGCGAGAAAACGTATTTTCTTACATACATATGCCCAATAGTATGTTTGGAAAATGTAAAATTTAAGTCCGTTTAATCAACAAACCTTTATAACAATCAAAATTTCAATATTTTCAAAGAACGATTATATATTTTTAGTGGACACTTATGAAATTAAATAATACACTGGTGTGAAATTATTGTTAACAATTAATTAAGGAGCATAAGGATCAAATACTTGAAGTTCACAGTATAGGTGTTCATAGTGATCGTAATACATTAGTTGCTCCTCTACACTCATGTCATTATGTGTTGTTACCCATGCAGTTTGCCCGCATGTTGTCATAAAAGCATAATAATATTCTTGTTGGGCTAAAGCCATTATTGGCAAAATAATAATAAGTGATAGAAGAATAATTTTTTTCATAGTTGATTGATTTTTAACACACCAGTGTACATATTTCATACTTTTTCTTATTACAGGAATAACCTATGATACCTGTAGGCTGCTGTTATGTAAATATTATATTCACCAGATGGTAAATGATCTATAGGAATATAAACGCTAGCGGCATTGTTGATGCCGGCATTTATTCTGGAAACGGATGCTCCTGCAGCATTTTTGATTTCAATGAAAGCCGTACCGGTGAAATTCAGGATGTGCACATAAACATACTGATTGT
>JBAZIG010000184.1:0-3296 GCA_041651955.1 Minisyncoccota bacterium
AACACAGGGAACCCCCTTATGGTTGTGTTCATTATCTTGGATTTCACAGATAACATCATCAAGACATTCTGCTGTCACATAGATGGCTTTACGTTCTTTGGCATGTTCTTCAAGTATAGAATTCAAGTTGTTCTCATAAGGTGGCCCATATATAGTAATTGCAATCAAATATGCCTGGCCATTGGCAATTACTTGTATTAGGTCCACAATTAAGCATTCCGGGACTTCGAGCAGTACAGGATTAACGCATTCAACAGCTACACTTCTGAGGTAAAGTTTGGGAGTATAGCCTTGGCTTTTTGCCCATTGTTTAATCTCTTTGTGCAATGGAGAAACATTTAGCCGGGATGCCTGCTTGGAGTTGTTGAAGAAAATTACCTCAGTATTGTACATTTTCGATTTTTCTGATGATGAAACTGTGTATTTCATGATTTTTGATTTTGGTTATGTGTATTTAGTTTAAATGACAATTTTTTTGAGCACTTTAGTGATTTTTGAGAGTGAGATTAAGAATTCTTATCCTTTTTGATATTATTAAAGAGGGTTTACTCCTTTTGGAGTGTCTGATTCCTCAAGTTTAAGGGCCGCTTTTAGTTGTTCAGATAGATCCCATTTGCTTTCAGGGCAGACGTGAATCTTCCCTAGAAGGGATGATATTTGCCTTTTCCTAGCCTTCTTGTCTGCATCTGTAAGCACTTCTTCAGGTATGGCATTGATCCTGCCAAATAACAGCTTTTTGACTTCCTGTAGTGTGTTTCCTTCATTCAGGGTTTCATCTGCCAAAGTCAGCATCAAAAGGGCAGAAGTGGACAAGTTCTTCTTGTTATTCGGGAATTCGATCTTTCCCGATGGCATAAGTCTTTTATATTGATTGTACAAATCAGACCTGAAAATCTTGTTCCAGTTTGGGTCCACAAGGTCTGCCACCATTATCCTCCTTCCTTTGTTTAAAAGGGCTTCGGGCTTCTTGTAATGGGCTTCAAACTTCAAATTGTTTCTTTCAGGGTCCCAGCCTTCGGCCTGAATCTGTTCCTGCATTTCTTTATTCTGTTTCTGCTTTATATTCTTCCCAGCATCGTACATTTTAAGCCTGATTTCAGGGCTTTCCCACCTTCTGAAACAACCCTTGTCTTTTGGGTTTTCGTGCATATAAAGTCTCGATTTTGGTCTTTCCCTATGATTCTGAATGTAGTATTTTGGCAGATTATCAACTTTAATTATAATTCCGAATTCAAAACAATCAACTCTAGCATCATAAAGATCTATCTTGAGTGTGTCGTTAATTGCGTTGATAGCCTCGATGAATTCTTGATCTGAAAATGAAAAGTTATGGCCTTTATAGAAATATGGCAAGCTCCCTTTTATACGGATCAAATTTGAGGTAGGTTTATACCAGATTTCAAGATCCTTATAACCATGTAATAGGAATTTTTCCCATCCTGACTGGTATGAGGCTTCATGTTGCACGTCTTTTAAAAAAATGTTATCGTCATACAACACTTTGGTTAACTCTAAGTAATCATACATTTCTTTTTGAATTTATTGGCAGTTTGCTCCTTTTTGATAAGTAGGCTAACATTTCATCCAGCCTTTTAAAAGGCAAACGGAAAGTTGAAATAAGTCATTATCGTTATTATTTATAATTACTAGTTTATTCAGTATAATAAGTGACTGAAGCTGAAGAATATATAGCTGTAGCGTACAATATCATAGATATTCTACGCTAGTCTTTAGTTCTGTATATACTGAATTTAGGAGTAGGAGGAAACCAGAAGCGAAGCTGAAAACTGAGTATTTTTCAAATCCTTTGGTGAATCCTTAGGTGAAGAATAGTGCCAATAATTGTAAATGTCTGCTAAATAGCGCATTGCATCCACCATGGCGTTAGATCCTAAGTCTGGCGCGGCTACCAATTACGCCATACCCGCGAAATCCTTTGGCATTTTTTTTTGCGCGCTGCAAATATAGCAGTTTTTCCCGAAGATATTACAAATCAAAATCATCAATAGGATTCCTGATCGTGCTTAATGAATGTGTAGAAACGTAGGTATAAATCTCAGTTGTTTTACTGCTCTTATGGCCTAAAAGTTCCTGAATATACCTGAGATTAACCCCTGATTCAAGCAAGTGAGTAGCGTAACTATGCCTCAGGCAATGTAATGTAAATTTATGGTTTTTGTATATCATTCCCAGGTATTTATGAAAAATGTTCTCAAGGCTGGTTTCGCTGTATTTTTGACCTTTCACTTGTCCTTCAATTAAGTATACCGTTGGCTTATACATCTTGTAATACTTAATGATAATCTGCATCATTTTTTCACTCACCGGCAGCACCCTGTCTTTTTGACCTTTACCGTTGATAACTGATAAGGTTCTGCGTTTGGAATCCAGGTGACACAACTTAAGATTTATCAGTTCGCTCCTTCTTAACCCGCAAGAATAAATAAGGGTGAGTGCTGTCTGGTGTTTCAAATTTGGTATTGATGTCAGCATTCTTTGTATTACTTCCTTTGGGATGACCTTTGGCAAAGGTCTGTATTTCCGAGGTCTTTCAATGAGTTCAATATTCAGTTCCCTTTGTTCAATTTTTAAGTAAAACAATTTGATGGCATTGATAACCTGGTTCTGGTATGATGCAGAATACCCTTGTTTTATAATGAAATCTTTGTTAAAAGAATGAAAATCTGAGATTGTGATTTGTTCCGGAAGTTTGCTGTCGAAAAAAAGAAAAAATACTTTGATCGCTTTTACGTACGTTACAATGGTTTTTTCACTATACCTCTGATTCCGAAGCCACGTCTCAAAAAAAGACAACCGATGTTCAATCTCACGCCTCATATCATATACTATCTGTTAATTACAAAGATAAAATTTTTCCACACCTTTTTCAACGCGATAATAAAAAGATCAAACAGATTAAATTATTCAATTATTCTGACAGGGGCTTTGTGGTTTTTTACAAAAATAATACCTTTACATACTCCCTGTTTCAGAAACAGTTACATTGTTCTTATGCCCGCACATAAAGTCAGTTTTTTTGACACTTGTAAATTCCGGGATTTACTTTTTTTATTAGCCTTAGATAAGGATAATAAGAGAAATTTTTGCGCGAAGATTCAGAAGTATATAATACACGTTATTTCTACATCTATACCCCCAAATTTTAGGGTATAGATGCACATTTATTGAATCTATAAACAAGTTGAACTAAACCGCCCCCAGTCGGAGGCGGTAAATTGATGGTAAATTCGAAGTAAAAAACTTCAAAACAAACCATCATGAAAAACATTCATTCA
>JBAZIG010000185.1:0-626 GCA_041651955.1 Minisyncoccota bacterium
ATCTATGTGAAAAGAGCAGACCTTGAAGCCTTTCTGGAAGGCAACAGGATAGCAAAGTAAGGAGAGACGTGGGGATGATTGAAGAAAAATATATTCAAGCAGCAATGCAGGAATCCTGGTATCAAAGAAAAGCCGGTACCTCATCCAGCTTCTATCAGAAGGCTGGCTGCAGAATCCTTCCAAACAGACTTTCCATTACCCGGGATAAACTTTCTAATGTGCGTAAGAATGGCAGGAACCTGATCCATCCAGTAATCGGACAACTTGTAGGACAATTTACCAAAAATGAAGAAAGTCCACTGAAGGCACATTTCCCCTTTATCATAAGAACCCAGATCTGGCACATCCCGGAATATCCTCTATTTATAGGATATGGGAGTATCGGGATCAGCAATGAAGGAGGAAAGATCGACCGGGGATCCGATACCGAGGATTTGATAATCCTGGAAGCCGAAGCTCCCGACTGGGAAAGAATTCGAATCTTCTATTTCCCTGCTATGATTAAGAAACTGGAAGAAGTAATGACTCATTTATCAAACAAATTCACTAAAAAAATTTACTAATTATGAAAATTATAACTAACGAACATACTGTAATTGATCTCAGGGGACAGCTGAGTCTGACAG
>JBAZIG010000185.1:636-3294 GCA_041651955.1 Minisyncoccota bacterium
ATAAATGATACCAAAGAAATCTACCAAAAACTTGTGGAAGCAAATTCTAGGGCGTTTAATGCCGGGCTGATGGAGACCATGCTGATGGAGGAAATTTGTGGTAACAATTAACAATGAAAAATAACAAAAGGGACAGGTCGCAACTGCCCCTATCAAAAAAATGTAAAATGATTGATTTTGTAGCAGCAACTAAACTGCTCAAATCCCTCGAATATAAGCTATTTCTGGGACATTTGCAACAGGAGGCAGCCGAGTTCTTAAGCTTTACCGCTGCCACCATGTACGACAAGATATCTAGGGGCGAATTGCCCGTAATGAAGCGAGGCAAACGCCTATACTTTTCCCGTGCCGAATTACTTAAATATCTAAAGGACGGGCGTAAAAAGTCAAACGCTGAAATTGAGCGTAATGCTAATGTGTATTTGTTGAACAATAAAATGGAGCTGAACAATGGAAAGTAACCAACTGATCAGCCCAAAGGTCATTTTACTTAGATCTGGCAATGATACGCATTTTCATTCACAATTATTCCCGGCCGTTGTTAAATTCTCAATACCGTTTAGCTATGATAATTAAACCGGTATTTGAAGACCTTGACAACCCGGCTACAATCTTAAGCCACATTGAGGGGCTACAAAGGGCCGTTGAAACCGAACAGAAAGCGAAACAAAACCCCTTTCCGGTTGAGGTATTCCCCGAGCTGATACAAAAAATAATTAAAGCCACAAATGAAAACTTGAATTTTCCTATTGACTTTATTGGGGCTTCAATATTATACGCTGTTTCCGTTTCCATTGGTAACACCCACAGAGTTGAAGTAAAGAAGGGTTGGCAGGAAAACGCCGTTTTATACCTTGCCATTGTTGGACGTGCGGGAACGAACAAAAGCCACCCGATCAGTTTTGCATTGAAACCGATTGAAGAAAGGGATAATTTAATGTTTCAGAAATACCAAAGCGAAAAACTGGAATACGACACTATTTCAGCACTTACCAAAAAGGAAAGAGAACAGCAGGGATATGACGAGCCTGTAAGGCCAATTTGGGAACAACATTTAGTTACTGACTTTACACCAGAGGCCCTTGCAGAGGTACATAAATTCAATAAAAGAGGTATTGGCGTTTATGCAGATGAGTTGGCGAGTTGGTTTAAGAATTTCAATCGATACAACAAAGGAAGTGAGGAGCAATTTTGGTTAAGTGTATGGAGCGGTAAAGCATTAAGAATAAACAGAAAAACAAGCGATCCGATTTACATACCGTTACCATTTATTCCTGTTATAGGATCAATACAACCGGGAGTGTTAAATGAGTTGGCAAAAAATAGAACTGAAAACGGGTTTTTAGATAGGCTACTGTTTGTTGTCCCCGATAACCTAAATAAAGAATACTGGAGCGAAACGGAACTAAACCCGTCAATTATGCAGAATTTGGAAACCATTATTTTAAATATTCTTAACGTATCAATAAAACAGGACGACACAAACAACCTACAACCAGAAGTATTAAGGTTTAAACCCGAGGCCAGGGAACTTTTATTTGAATTTCAAAGGAAACTAACAGACCAAAGCAATAAGCCCGAAAATG
Source organism: Minisyncoccota bacterium (assembly GCA_041651955.1). Lineage (GTDB taxonomy): Bacteria > Patescibacteriota > Minisyncoccia > Minisyncoccales > Minisyncoccaceae > UBA2558. The sequence goes on from JBAZIG010000185.1 coordinate 2,223, forward strand.
AAGCAATAAGCGGCATATACGCTAAAATAGAAATGTATGCCATTCGGTTGGCTTTAATACTTCAAATGATACGATACGCATGTAATGAGGGCAATAAACAAGCTGTTGGAATAGAAGCAGTACAAGGGGCTTTAAAACTGGTTGAGTACTTTAAAAAAACAGCTATTAAGGTACACGACATTATCTCGAATGCAAGTCCGTTGGATAAGCTCCCCACCGAGAAAAGAACTCTTTACATTGCGTTGCCCGACACCTTTACCACAAGCGAAGGCGTACGGGTTGCCGAAGCCATGGGTATGCCTGAACGGACCTTTAAGCGGTTTTTATCAAACCAGCATCTTTTCAACCACGAGACAAGAGGCGAATATGAAAAGCTGTATTAATCAAGTGGCACATGGCACAAGTGACACAAGCGGCACAAGCAACACGAAACTAAATGCCACTTGTGCCATAAATGCCACTTGTGCCATGTGCCAATCAGTAATTTCAAAAAATGGATACGCACCGGTACAGTTTAGAAAAAGGTAGTAAAAAGCACCATTGCCCCGAATGTAATCAAAAGACGTTTGTACGGTATATTGATACAGAAACAGGCGACTACTTACCGGAGAAGTACGGTCGTTGCGATCGTGAAAGTAAATGTTCGTATCACCTCAACCCATATTCGGACGGGTACGCAAAAGCAATTCGGGTACGGGAACAGGACAACTGTCAGGAATTGGGGAACAGCTGGAAACCTCGGCAAAAAAAAGTAATAGCACAGCAGACAACTGAACCTGTTTTTTTTGACTTTGAAACCTTCAAGCAAACACTACAACCCGAACACTATGAAAAGAACACATTTATACAGAACCTGTTTTACTCGGTGCAATTTCCCTTTGAAGTCAATGAGGTAACAAAAGTTATTCAGTTGTACCGATTGGGGACAGTTGCAGATGGATACAGAGCAGGGGCAATTACTTTTCCTTTTATTGATTATAAGGGGAATGTTCGGGCAATTCAGGTAAAACAATTTGACAAACAGAACCACACCACGGGTACGGACTTTTTACACTCAATAATTGAAAAGTAC
>JBAZIG010000186.1:0-3275 GCA_041651955.1 Minisyncoccota bacterium
AGAAAATTAATGTATTTCCAGCATTCACGTTAACTCCTTTTGCTGCTTCCAGGTATTGAATTATTTTGTCAGGTGATAATTCGGTTTCCAAAAATTTGCAAAAGTTGTCTTCTATTTCCAGATTTAGATAGAGTATATGCTTATATTCTTCCTGGCCAAATTGTTTTATAATATAAGTTTTACCCACTTGGCGTGCCCCATTTATAATTAAAGGCATTCTTTTAGGATTGGTTTTCCATTCAGAGAGCAATTTGCTTATTTTTCTTTTCATTGGTTTACATTTTAATTGAAATAATACCACTCAAAAGTAATATTAAGTTCTAATTAATCAAAATATTTTGATTAATATGAACATAATGATCATTTTCAGGCTGCTGCCGCCAACCACCGACCTGGATACGGTGGATGTCAAAGCAGGTTTCCTATCTGCTCACGTTTTGCGCACTGTATAGGCAAGGGGCCATATCCGGCATCCCTTTATGCAGCAACAAAGAGAGCAAAGGGAATCTTAGCCGTGATTTTACTTAAAGGATAAAAATTTCTATCTTTGCTGCGACTAATCTAAAGTAGTGGTTTGGAATAGTCAACTTATTCTATTTATAAGTTTTTTGTAACATGTATTTTGAAAGAGATATATCTAAAATTATAATCGAAACTAGCGAAACTTTTCCTGTGGTCTTGCTTACGGGTCCGAGACAGGTGGGCAAATCAACGGTTTTAGAAAAAATTAGAGAGGAAAATCGTTCTTTAGTTACGCTTGACGATCCCTCAATTCGCGTATTGGCGCAAACAGACCCGGCTCTTTTTTTGCAGACTTACGAGCCTCCCGTGCTGATTGACGAGGTGCAGTACGCTCCGCAACTTTTTCCGTATATAAAAATGATTGTTGATAGACATAAAGAAAAAGGAATGTTTTGGCTTACTGGTTCGCAGCCGTTTCAACTAATGGAAAAAGTGTCGGAATCGCTTGCAGGCAGGGTTGGCATTCTGGAATTGCAGGGACTTTCGCAGGCAGAGAAAAATCAAAACGCGGGAGAGCCATTTTTGCCGGATACGCTAAAACCGGTCAACCGAAAGCCGTACAATGTTAATTCGATTTACAATTTGATATTAAAAGGTTCTTTTCCTGAACTTTATGCTACTCCACGCCTTAACCGTAATACGTTTTATGCTTCGTATCTTAAAACGTATATTGAAAGGGATATTCGCAATTTGACAAATGTGCAGGACGAGCGTTTGTTTCTTACTTTTTTGAAAGTGGCAGCCGCACGGACAGGCCAACTGCTGAATTATGCCGACATGGCAAAAGATGTTGGTGTTACGGAAGTTACCGTCAAATCCTGGGTGTCACTATTACTGACTTCGGGGCTTGTTTATCTGTTGCAACCATATTATAATAATCTGACAAAAAGAGCCATTAAAACTCCTAAATTGCATTTTACTGATACAGGGCTTTGTGCCTGGCTTAGCGGATGGACTTCAGCTGAAACGCTTTCGGTGGGAGCAATGGGGGGAGCGATTTTTGAGAGTTACGTTGTAAGCGAAATTGTTAAATCTTATATTCATAACAATACACAGGCACATTTTTATTTCTACCGGAATAAAGAAAAGCAGGAAATAGATTTGATTATTGAACGGGATAGCGTGTTTTATCCGATAGAAATAAAACGAACCGCCTCACCACGGGAAGGCGATGTGAAAACATTTGGTTTACTCGAAAAAATTGGCATGACGACAGGCAAGGGGGCAATTGTTTGCCTGTATGAAAATCTTTTGCCGTTGAACAGAAAGGTTCAGATTGTGCCGGTTGGATATTTGGGTTAAGTACCGGGCCATGATTCTGGCAGATAACATGGTCGCGTTCTTAATGCTTCAGATTGATGCATCAAGCTGACGCTGCTACTAAACGTTGCTGCTACTAAACGTTGCTGCACCTAATGCACTGCCACTATAGGACGCTGCCACCAATCAGCTGCCGCCTATCATTATGATCATTTCTTGAAAAAACATTATCTTTGTGAACTGAAAGGAGAAATAATTACTGCTATTAGTTCACGAATACACAAATGAATATTTTACCGGAAATATACCAAGACCAAAGAACAGTATTCAAGATTGCTGATATTGCCATGCTTTTTCCTCAAGAGGATAGCAGGTATTTGAGTGATCGGATGAGATATTTTGTTAAAACGGACAGACTCTTAAATCCAAGAAAAGGGATATATGCCAAGCCGAATTATAATCCATTGGAATTAGGAAACATACTATATACACCATCATATATATCTCTGGAATACGTTCTCCAAATATCAGGTGTGATTTTTCAATATGACACACGCATTACCAGTGTTAGCTATCTTTCAAGAGAATTGACAATTGATGACCGTTTATTTAGCTATCGCAGAATTAAGCAAGACATCATCATGGAAGGTGCCGGTATTTTCAGAGACAGCCATAGTGTAAACATGGCTACGCCAGAAAGAGCCTTCCTTGACATTCAGTACCTCAATAAAGATTTCTATTTCGACAACCTGAAGCCTTTGGACAAACAAAAGATTGACAAGATAATCCCTGCCTATAAGTCAATATCATTGCAAAAAAGAGTTCATAAATTATTTTACAATGCTGGATATAAACAAGCATAAGCTATATCTCTTTCAGATTCTTAAAGATATATATGAAGACAAGGAACTCTCAGGGATACTTGGTTTTAAGGGGGGAACTGCTCTTATGTTTTTCTATGGCTTGCCAAGATTTTCTGTTGACCTTGATTTTAATTTACTTAATCCGGATAAGGAGAAACAGGTATATAATAAAATCACCGGAATATTGTCTGAACATGGTACCATACACGATCAGGCAATGAAGTATTACGGAATTATTTCTGTATTGGATTATGGTGTGGGGAATCGAAAACTAAAAATTGAAATATCAAAAAGAGATTTTGATGATAGTTATGAAATAAAGAATTTATTGGGAGTCAGCATAAAAGTAATGGTTAAGCCCGATATGTTTGCCCATAAATTATGTGCAATACTGGATAGAAAAGCCATTACTAACAGAGATATTTTTGATTGTTGGTTTTTTATGAACAGTAAAACCCCATTGAATAAATCAATAGTAGAGCAACGAATGGGGATGCCTCTGCCTGATTACCTTCAAAAGTGTATTGATACACTCCGGACAATGAGTGATAAAGGACTGCTGGATGGTCTTGGTGAGTTAATGGATGATGAGATGAAAACTTTTGTTCGTCATAAACTCAGGACTGAAAG
>JBAZIG010000187.1:0-3260 GCA_041651955.1 Minisyncoccota bacterium
ATTCACGTTATCATACGATCCGTTTTGACCGGATCAGCACAAAGGCACCGGGGACAAATCTTACAAGCAAACAAGGAGTGTGGCACCACTGCATCTATAGCAGTAATGCGTAAAGTTAGTAGTTTCGGTGATTATTGCAAAGTGTTTTCTGTCAAATTCAGCTAGTTAGATAAAGCCACTATATATAAGTGCTACCGAAATCAAACCCAAACCGGCTGAAATCAAAGTTATATTGACAAACACTTTAGGAATTATTCTTATAAATTATATAGTTTAGCGTGGCCGCAAGGTCCCTTGCATAATTATTATAAGCACCGCACTCTACCGTAAGGCGTGGATCAGTGGGACTTGCTATGTAGATATGGACTTTGTAGGAATGTTTAGTGGTGGTCACGCTTGCATCAGTCTGTATGTTTTTCTTAGCGGTAGCAGCCCCGGCCAGGGCACCCACGCCACCTAGGAGCACCCCTCCAACGATACCCCTGCCGAGCATGCTGCCAGTAGACGTTTTGGCCTGCATATTTCCACCCTGGGTAATGGTCTGCGTATTGTCATCCAAGTTATAGCCCAGTATCATCTTATATTTCAGCTCTCTGTCACCGATAAATATCACATCTTTTTCATCATATAATTCGATAACAGGTAATGACGAATAGCCTCCAATCTCACGGGTAAGCGGTCCGTAAAGCGTCTCCTTTTCAATTCTTAGTTGCTTTTTTAGTTCCTCTGCTTCCATCCTGCGTTTCCTGTTTATTTCCCTTATTTCGTTTTCTAGTCTAAGGTCGTCTGCTCTTACATCTTTACTATGAATTATCATATAAATAATTATTAAAATTATAAACGGAAGTATTACTAAACCAATTATCATGATAGGACTGATACTTTTTTCTGTTTTACCTGCTAATTCATTTTTGGTTGTCTGATCCCCATCTTCATCTTGTAGTCTTGTCCATCTATCAAGACCACTTATGGATGTACTTAATATTAAAGTTGTATCTTTTTTGTCATAAGATATGGTATTGCCTTGCCCAGGCCTAATTAATTTTTTCTCTTTAGAAATTGTGTATATGCCATCATCATGTCCAACAACTAAAAAATCTTCACCAACTTGTGAAATATTCATCACGTCATTACCATTCGTCCATGTGCCTAAATAATCAGATCTATCTGGTTTGCTAGAACAAGAAAAAATAACCAAAAGAAAGGTAATGGTTGGAATTAATTTTATGGTCTTCATATTTTGTTTTTTTAATATGCTGCGGGTTTTATGCATTTAAAGCGCTTTGGTATGTTGCGTTTTGGATGCATGTCAAACCGCAATATTCTCATCTACACTAAAACATAAACAAGTGCCACATCTTTTAAGACTATTCTTTACTTTTCGTTCCTCCATAATTTTGGTAATCATAATCAATATATGGGAGCCACCAAATGTCATCTTTCGCATCAAAAGTTGACATAGCTATAAAATGCTCGGCTACATAAATATAATCTTTATCAACCAATGGTTTTTTGTCAAATAATTTAAGCGCCTCTATTTCATCAAACACATATATATTGCCAGCTTTAAATTTATCTAGTGCTCTCAAACGCTTAACAAATAAAGATGCCTGTTCCTTAGTTGATAATTCTACTTTAGCAAGGATATAAAAGTTCTTTAATGCAGTTGATGTTACCTTCTCTAAGGAGTACTCGTTTTCTGTTAGAGGTTGAATTGCTTCAATTGTTTTTTCACCAAACTCAATATCCTTCTTTTGAAGCCATCCATTATTCTCAGGGAATCTAACATGTCTTACTTTTACCCATTCGCCCTGTTCTTCTAGAATGATAATTTGATCGCGGTTACTAACTCTATAATATTCATTCGTTCCAAAGTAATCTGTTGCCTTAATGTTCAATACTCTTTGTCCTTCACCATGTGGTTCTGTCTGCATATAAACATGAACGCTACTTTTTGGATAAAAGCGTTTCCCTATAATCACTGTATCCTTAATCGTGTTATTACTTTTTTCTGTTTTACCTGCTAATTCATTTTTGCTTAATTGCGCCCCCTCTTCATCTTTTAGGCTTGTCCATCTGTCAAACTTTCCACTAGAACTCAATACTAGAGTATAACTCTCTTCGTCAAAAGATATTACCTTACCACCCATGATTAAATTATTCTCTTTAGTAATTGTGTAAACACCATCTTCTTTATAAGTCCCTTCAACCAAAAAACTTTCACCAATCCTTTTAATATTCATCACGGTTTTACCATCAGTCCATTTACCTAAGTAATCCGTTCCACGTGGTTTGATTGAACAAGAAAATATTACTAATAGAGAAAAAATGATTGATAATAATTTAAGTGTTTTCATTATGTTTAATATTCAGTCATATTCATAATTGTCTTTCGGTACCACTCCGTTTTATATTTGTTGTCTGGTATCCAATATAATAGTGAATTATCATTGGCTATATGAATTATTGTTGAACATTACTTTTGAACTGTATGATATTACATATTTTTCTGTAAGATTTGAGACGTAGCCGATAAAATATTTTCAATATTTTTACGGTTTTTCCCCATGTCAAAAGCACCGCCAAACATAATACCTGTTTTAGGTGAAGAAGTAATCTGAATTCTTGTTTTATTCTCAGAAACTTCTAGTAACTGAATTGGAATATTTTCACCCCAGGAAAAAAGACTAACTCCTGTTTTTACCATTATCCTACCTAATAGTTTGTCTGCGCTTTCAAGTTTCATTCCGCTGATTGTTGGGATAGCTTGACAAAGTGCTTCATATACTTTTTCTTTTGCAATTGGAAATTCACATTCTCCGTTGTGGTCTAAAAGTGCCATATTTTCATTTTTTTATTAATTTAACATTTCGGTGTCGCACCTCTTTTCTAGTGTTCACTGGTCTCCATTTTTTTTTCAATAGTTGTAACAGTTACGAACTGTCAAACTTAATTGAAGGTGGTTCTCTTGTCTGTTTCATTTCGTAGTGATGTCCCTTAAACTTGCCTCTTACGGATAGATGTAAATAATGCAAGTAGTCAGCGGGCTTCTTTACTATCACCCGATAAAAAGCCAAAGCGGACTACAAAACTTGGAATAACCTACATGTCTGCCTGTTTTATATACTTCATGTTGTGTGGCGTAATTATTTGTCATCGTTTAGTAAGTCAATGAATTGTTCTGTAAATTGGTATTTTGGTGCATTACTTGGGGTAATATCAATTATAAAGCCTTCATTTTCAAGAACTCGTAATTTACT
>JBAZIG010000188.1:0-445 GCA_041651955.1 Minisyncoccota bacterium
AAATATCCCGAACACTCTTTTTCTCACTGTAGTATTTCTTTTAAATTCCATGCCTACAAATGCTTAATGCCACCTTTTAAGGGCAATGTGACATCATCAAGAGAAACGACAATTTTCTCAAAATTATCACCAATGGATTCGAGAGCGGAATATTCTCGTTCAATTGTGGATTCATCCGAAAGCGTATTCGCACTTTGTATATAAATCACACGATCAGCTTTCTTAGCCACAAAATCGACCTCTTTGTTTCGTAAAACACCGACATAAACATCAAAACCGGCACGACACAGCTCTAAATAAATGAGATTCTCAACGAGGTATCCAAAACCATAACCAAATCCCGGATAAAGTCAATTGTTTTAGCTCCCCATAGGTTTATATTTTTCTAATCTTGCAACATTTTCGTCCATAATTGTTACCGGAAATTAGAAATACAGTAAAAATG
>JBAZIG010000188.1:455-3252 GCA_041651955.1 Minisyncoccota bacterium
ATGACCCATGAACTGCTGTATCTGTCTCAGGTTTACACCGGCTTCCAATAAATGGGTGGCAAAACAATGACGCAATGTATGAAACGATACCTCTTTTTTTATTCCGGCATTTTTAGTGTTACCGGAAATTAGAAATACAGTAAAAATGGAAATCTCAGTACAGTGAAAACGGTAACAAGACTACAGCGATAATGGCAACAGCAGTGCAGTAAAAACGGTAACAATAGTGCAGTGTTTTTGAGAAATAATTTTCACCTTTAAGTCATAATTTTAAAGCAAAGGTATTATGACAGAGAAGGAATATAAATCACTCAATCGTTACATTATGTACGACACTATTCACCGGCTTCGTCATGAGGAGCATCAATCGATTCAATGGATTGCCGATTATCTCGGGATCAATTTTAGAACAGTAAAGAAGTACCTGGAGATGGATATCAAGGAGTTTGAAAGTTACTCAAACAGCTTGAACGAGCGTGACTGCATTCTAGAGCCTTACAGGAGCTTCATTGTAGAACGCCTGGGTCAGTTCCAGGATACACCGGCTGCGCAGATGCATGACTGGTTAAAGGAGTATCATCCTTCTTTTCCTCGTGTAACACCTAAAACTGTTTACAACTTTGTCATGAAGATCCGACAGGAGCACAATCTGCCCAAGTTAAAAGTCAATGAACGCGAGTATGGATCTCTCCCCGAAACGCCACCGGGTAAATATGCCCAGGTTGACTTCGGTGAATACAAGCTGCGAAAAGGCGACGGTTCAAGGGTCAAAATTTACTTCTTTGCCATGGTCCTGGGATATAGCCGCTACAAGTTTATTTGCTTCCAGGATAAACCTTTCACCAGCGAGAACGCTGTCTACGCTCATGAGCTTGCTTTTCGTTTCTTTCATGGGATACCCAGGTTTATTATTTATGACCAGGATTCTGTCTTTCTTTATGATGAGAACATCGGGGATTACATTATGACAGAGGTATTCAACAGCTATGTGAAAAGCCGTCCGTTCAAGCCCGTTTTTTGCCGTAAAGCAGACCCCGAGAGCAAGGGGAAGATAGAGAACGTGATCAAGTATGTCAAACAGAACTTTTTACTGAACAGGTCATACAGCAATTTGGATAACCTTAGCAAGGAAGCCGAATACTGGTTGACCAGGACAGGCAATGCCATGGTTCATAATACTACCTGCAAGGTGCCCCAGCAGGTATGGAGCTCTGAATGTAAAGATTTACAACCATACATACCCGTGACTTCCTCCGCACTTGAGTCAGGGCATAAAGTTCAAAACACAAACAGCCTACGTTACAAAGGGAACACCTACTCGCTTCCTTCCGGCACGTACCGTGGTGAAGAGACCAGGGTTCTTGTCGATGAAGAAAATGGCACACTCGTGATCAAAACCATGGATGGAGAGCTCCTGGCAAAGCACCTTATACCGGCCGGGCGCGGAGAGAAAGTCATTAACAATAATCATCAGCGTGATAAATCAACTAGCATTCAGAATCTCTGTGATAAGGTGAAGGTTCAGTTCTCGGATCAATCAGGGGCTGAAATCTTCCTGTCCAAAATAAAAGAACGTTATCCCCGATATATAAGGGACCAGATAACTGTCATGTTGAACTGCCTGGCAAAATATGCGCCGGAAGACACTGACAAAGCACTTGATACGTGCCTTGAGAAAGCCCTCTACAGTGCGAATGACTTCAAGTCAATACTCTCCTCCAGTGCGGTGATCAGGGAGAATAATAATGAGGTAGAGATCAAATCCCTTGGCACTCCTGAAACACAATTGATGGTAAATATCAGGCCAAACAAATCCACCATCGATGTGTATCAAAACCTCTTTAAAAGCAACTGATATGACGCCGGATAAATTAACAACCATACGCGGGTATGCAAAACGACTCAGGCTCTCCGGACTAACTGTCAATGCCCAGGATATCCTGCTAAGAGCACAGAAAGAGTCTCCCAGTTATGATGATTTTTTAAGTCTTGTGCTGGAGTTGGAAGTTCAAGGCCGTGAAGAGAAGCAGAGACTTTTACGTTTAAAAGCTGCCAAACTTCCACTAGCACATAATCTTAACATGTATGACCACTCCATCTCAAATGGATTGAGCGCAACTCAACTAAACCAACTTCGGGAACTGCATTGGGTCGAAGAAAGCTTCAACCTTATGCTTGCGGGGCCTTGTGGTGTTGGCAAAACATTTATCGCTTCAGGCCTTTGTGCCGATGCCATTGACAAGGGGTATAAAGCATACTTCAGAAGTATGGATGAACTACTGACCACGCTTAAGTTGAAAAATATAGTTGCCAGTGCAAAAAGGGAATACAAGAACTTGGCTGCCGCGGACGTGATTGTCATAGATGACCTGATGAATATATCTGTGAATCGCGAGGAAGGGAATCTTCTCTTTGCCTTTATGAACAGCATATACGAATCCACTTCGTTTATTATCACCACCAATAAATCACCTGCAGAATGGGCTCGTTCGCTTGATGACGAAGTGCTGGCGACGGCTCTTTTAGACAGACTGCTCTATAAATGTGAACTTTTGCAACTCAAAGGAAAGAGTTACAGAATGACTAACAGAAAAACTATTTTTGATGAAAACTAAAAAAATGAATGAAAAATGGAAACAAAAAAATGGGAATGTGAATGAATAAATTACCTTTGCAAAAGATGCACAGTTGTTACTGAAATTACTGCATCATTGTTACCAAAAGTGCTGCATTGTTGTTACCGAAAACACTGCACTTTAATTTACCGAAATTACTGCATTCTCAGTTTCCGTTAACA
>JBAZIG010000189.1:0-3232 GCA_041651955.1 Minisyncoccota bacterium
CAAACAGATCTGTCCGGGGAATGGATTCCACGCTGATCACGATTGGGGTATTTGTGAGGGATATTTACATGAATTTTACTGACACGTTGGTGCTGGATGTGAAACCCATTTTCGAGGAGGAGATCCCGAAGTCAAATTTTTCACCTCTTCCTCTACCCTCATTCGTGCGACTGTTCAACAACAATTCAACGTTACAGAAGATTTGGGACGGGAATATTTTTGATGAAACCAATTACAACTACCTCTATATCAATCCTGGTAATCCCATGATGCCATTTTTTACATTTGATATGAAGGTTACAGCTAAATTCTCGCGTTCAAAATTTTGGCCCAGACTCCGCTATGCCTACACGCTTCATAGTCCAAAAATTTGGGAGTGGTGGGGAACAAATGATGAAGTAGTAGCCCGAAACAATGAAGATTTGAACTGGGAGTCTAATCCGGCCTGGACAAAATTGATGCGTTGTGAATCGAAACGTCCGTCTGGTCTTGATGAAGGTGCACCCCTGACCAGCGAGGATACGGAATACATTGAAGCAGGCGAAGAATTTGAATTTCCAATCGAGGCACCCGCAGTACGGTATGTAAGGTTTAAACTGATTAGTTCTTGGAGTGGTAGTGATGGTGTGAACCTCCAAGAGGTACAATTCTGGGGACAAATTCAAAAAAAATAAAACAACGAATATGAAAATAAAGATATTTATACTCACTTCAATTTTATTGATGATGACCTGGCTGTCCGGTTGTTCAGACATGAACGACAAGCATGATATATATCTGCAGAAAGGAGAGCATATTTATATCGGGAAAGTTGATTCCCTGCATATTTTTCCTGGGGATAAACGTGTCCAAATAAGGTATTGGGTTTCGGATCCTAGATGTAAAAAAGTAGGATTCTACTGGTACCCCGAAAATGATTCCCTTATGGCGGAGATTGCCAAAAGCGCTCCGTTAGACTCGTTCGAGGTGATGATCGGTGAGACCTATGGTTCTAAATCGATCGCCGAGGGCAGCTACACGCTTAAAATCATAACTTACGACGAAAAAGGAAATTACTCTATTCCCGTGGAAAAGATTTTCAATGTATATGGAGAGGCCTACCGTAAAAGTTTGATAAATAGACCGTTGAGCAGTGTTAACTATTCCGGAAGCGATTTCAAATTATCACTCGATTTTTCTGAATTCTCCATTAACGAATCAGAAATAGGGGTGGATATTTTTTATACCAACAGAGAGGGGGAAGAGAAGAAGATGTCTGTAAGCTCCGATAGCTTAAACAGGCTCTCTACTGTATATATAAATCAGTTAGATCCAAAAAAAGGTGTTACATATCAGACGAAATTTCTCCCGGAACCCCAGGCTGTTGACACTTTCATTACTGAACCGCAAAGATTGGATATAGTTGAGATCATTAACGTGGCGCTCAAAAAACCTGTCAGATACAGCGACAAATTAAATTCAAGTTATCCGGGTGAGCTGGCTGTCGATGGTATTATATATACTACACCAAGCAGGTGGGTAAGTACGAACGCAGGTGAACACTGGCTCGAGATTGACCTGCAGGAAGAATTTAACGTCTTCTCTATTCAGACCTTTATCGGATCGTATGGTCCGCTCGCATACCCTGTGGAAAATTTTATGTACCAGGTTGAAGTAGATGGTGAATGGGTGACAGTAGCTGATGTTACAGGCAACACCGACCCGGGATTCAAAGCTGAATTCCCGGAGGTCAAGACCAGCAAGGTACGCTATTTTGTTCCTAATTATTCTAACAACATGGTACGTATGTACGAGATTGAAGTTTACGCAAAGATTACCTATTGATTGTTGTTTACTGGGTATTAATAATAACAGGAAAATAAAAGAATGAATTTTTTATATTTAGCATTGATGATTTGTTCACTGTCAGGTTACAGCCAGTATGACAACGACGGTGTACAGGGCAGAGTTTGGGAAGAGAAGGGGCACACCCCCTTCTCTGACCTGAATTCGGGTGTCCCGGTGTACAAAAAAACAGAAGTAATCTATCTCAAGGACGGGAAATCAGCTTTAAAGATCACTTTCGGTGAACCAGTTGTGATTGATGTGGCTGAAAAAGTTGAAAAATGGGGATTTTTCCAATTCCCTGATATCTATTACGATGTCGAGAATCAAATTGTTGTTTCGTGGAGTATGCATAATGATAATATAGCATCCTACGGAAAAGGAGGCACAGCATACGCTATCTCTCAGGATGGAGGAAATACATGGGATACAACAAAAAAACCTGGCAGAAGAGATGGCGGTTTGTTGCTCCCCAATGACGATAGGATTAACATCCATACTCCGAAAGCACTTAAGGTGGAGTATTTGGAGTTGCCCGAACCAGTGGCTGAATCCCATAGCTACTATCCTGATCGTGGAGCCTACACCTACCTGTACAAGGTAAATGAGTTGCCTGAGGAGCTACAAGGCGTCTATATTAGCCGGAGAAAGAAGGGAGAAAAAAGATCAACCGTTGAACAAAGCGTAATGAATGATCCTCTTGCAGTAAGATACAGCCGTGAGGGTTTGTTCCCGGTAGTATGGTGGGGTGATATGCATGTGGCAGCAGATGAAAGTATCATCGCTGGTATCTATCCTGGATTTTCCATCGAGAAGGATGGCAGCGTGGATGCATCCGGAGTCTTTTTTGATCGTTCCACCGACAACGGGTACAGCTGGAATATCCTCTCAAGAATTCCATATGATCCAGATCCCAAGGCAGATCCGAACGGCAAGAGACGCTTGATCAGAGGATATCATGAACCGGCATTTGAGATACTTCAGGATGGCAGTTTTCTCTGCATTATGCGTACCGCCGATGAATTGGGAAACACGCCCATGTACGTTACACGCTCTACCGATATGGGAAAAACATGGACAGAACCTACTCCTTTCACCCGAAATGGGGTTAGACCTAGGATGGTTCAGTTGGAAAATGAAGTGATTGCATTGGCTTCCGGTAGACCTGGCATGCAGGTACGTTTTTCGACAGATGGTAAGGGGCTCAAATGGACTGACCCATTTGAAATGCTACCTTATGAGGATGATAAAAGAGATGTATCATGTGGTTACCCCAACATGCTGGTTACCGGAGAAAATGAATTTCTTTTGGTATATTCCGATTTTACCTTTCAAACAGAAAAAGATGAGAGACGAAAAGCAATCAAAGTGAGAAAGATAATAGTAGAACCGGTTAAATGAATACGTA
>JBAZIG010000190.1:0-3217 GCA_041651955.1 Minisyncoccota bacterium
TACATTTACTCAAAATTACAACAGTTTGATAAGTTGGAGCTTCGAAATCCCGGCCTACGCATATTGCCAACCGTTGGCGGTAATTGCACAAAGACAGAAACAATCATATATTAATCAATGACAAAGAATACCTATACAAACCTATTGACACATCAAAATGCTATAAACAGAGTAATTGATTATATTGAGGGTAATATCTGCAATAATATTGAATTAGAACATCTAGCACAAGTTGCCAGTCTGTCTAAATTTCATTTTCTCAGGGTATTTAAAACTCTTCTTGGAGAAACTCCAATGCAGTTTTTATCTAGACTGCGTCTTGAAAAAATAGCTGCTGCTTTAATAAGCAAACCAAATAGCAGCATATCAGAAATATGTTATGAACATGGCTTTACCAATATGACCATATTTGCCAAAAACTTTAAAAAACACTTCGGGATATCAGCTACCGAATGGAGAAAAAATGAAAATAGCAATCTGGGCAAAGTAATTAGCAATAATAGAAAATCCTTTCAAGAGCCTTCCATGTATTTTTGTCAACAATCAAGAACAATAAAATGGAAGACACAAATGAAACAGAATAAATTGCTTGAAATAAGAGGATTTCAACCATTCTCGGTGGCCTATGTAAGACACCTTGGTGCATATCAGGTAGACGATAAGGTTTTTGAAACCCTATGGTCAAAATTATATTCATGGGCTGCCCCAAAGGATTATCTTTCACAAACAGACCTGAAATCATTGATTGTTTATCACGATGACCCCAATCTTACATCACATGGAAAACAACGCATGAGTTTTTGTATTTCTGTACCTGAAAATGCCAAAACAGATGGTGAAATCGGGAAAATGAAAATTGAAGGAGGGAAATATGTTGTTGCCGGATTTGAGTTAACCTCAAATGAGTTTCCTCTGGCATGGGAGTTTGTAATGAACTGGTTTCCCACAAGTGGGCTTGAACCGAAAAATGGGCCATCCTTCGAGCTATATCCAGAACAACCTAAAGATGATAAATTTAAGGTTGAGATATGTATTCCGTTAAAAAGTTAATGTTGGGGGAGTAATATGAATGCACTTGAATATTATATAGCACAAGGTCAGATATCAGACCCCGGTAAATATAAAAATGATTTACCCAATACATTGAGTGTTCATCAATTATGTGATTTAATTAACAACCTGATACTGATAGATTTTCTCGATAATATGAAAATTATTAAAGCTCCTGAAACTCACAAAGGAGATATTAATATTCGAAATATTGAAGAAAAAATCGATTTGTTGTTTTCCAGAAATAAATCGGAGATTACGCAAGTAAGAAAGAATGAAAACAAAATAATGGGCAATTGTCGTGATACATCATTGCTATTATGCACAATGTTACGGGAAAAGGGTGTTGCCGCAAGGGTGCGTTCCGGCTTTTCTACCATTTTTAGCCCTAAAAAGAAATATGACCACTGGTTGTGTGAATACTGGGATTTTCAAAAAAAATGTTGGATAAAGGTAGATACCTGGATGTATCAGATACAGCACTATAAAGATATCTTGCCATCTATGTTTAAAAAAGGATTAGAAAAACTGAACTATAATCCTCTGGATGTTGATGATAATTATTTCATTCCGGGTGGTTGCGCATGGCATAGATGTCAAAATCAAGGCGAAGACCCAAATTCATACGGCACCTATGGTAATATGAAGGGATTATGGTTTATCCGTGATAATATGTTACGCGACCTGCTTTGTCTAAATAAAATTGAACCCCTTCCTTGGGATTGTTGGGGGCTAATGAGCGGTAAGCGAGGAAAAGTAACCAATCAGGAAAGGGACATTTTAAATCACGTTGCATTTCTATTATCTGATTCAGAAAATAATTTTGACAAAATCAAGGAATTTTATGCATCCACAGCTAATTTACATATCAATTAATTATAAAAACTTAGTATGGGGATAAAATGAAGTATATGAATGCAAATGAATTGACAAACGAGATTAAGTTATTTTGCAACCAGAAGGCAGACCCTGCTAGTTTGCAAAAATATCAACGATATTTCAAGGGTGGTTATGATGGTTATGGGTTAAATACAACAACCATAAATAATAAGGTTAAAGAACTAATAAGGGATTATAATTTTTCAATTGACACAATTATTGATGCAACGCCAGAATTGATGGAAAGCGGTATGTATGAAGAAACATCCTTTGCCCTGCTTTTATTGAACGAATTCGGGAAAGATTTCTCCCATCAGGTTTTTGAAATTATTGGCACATGGTTTTCAATTGGGATTACAAACTGGGCTCATGCCGATACATTAGGAATGTATATACTCCCTAAGTTTATGGCAAAGAATATTATTGAATTAGATAGTTTTGTATCATGGATTGATTCTTCTTACAAATTCCAAAGAAGATGTGTTCCAGTTACTTTGATTAAATCATTTAAGGAACAAAGAATTTCAAATCTATTAGATTTCATTAAACCTTTAATGAATGATACAGAGAGAGAAGTTCATCAAGGAGTAGGTTGGTTTTTAAGAGAAGCATGGAAAGAAAACCATAGTATCGTTGAAAATTTTCTATTAGAATATAAGGATACTGCACCAAGGCTGATTATTCAATATGCATGTGAGAAAATGACAAAAGAAAATAAAACCAAATATCGAAGAGTAAATAAATGAATATAAGCAACATACCGCCAACATCGTATATAAAACATTTGGCAGTTAGTGAGTTATCGAGCGTTTCAGCCCGTATCAAAAGTTCTTGTAACTTGACAGGAAAGTGCTTCGAAATGCCAAACGTTTCATATACGTAACCGTTGGCAACAAGGCTAAGAAAGAGCATCACTACATGGAAGAAAACGATAAAATAGAAAACATACCTTCCTATTCTAAACTAAGGAAAGATATTGAAGGAGCTGATTCCTTGAGAAAGTTTGTGAAATTCCTTTCTGTATTTGGTATTAAAGACAAAGAATTAAATAAGACCTTGGATGAAATCCCAGATTTTAAAAAGCAAATTATTCATTTATCAACTCTACCCGATAGATTTAATAATCATTTTGCAAAAAACGGATGGATTGCTCATGAATCAATGAATTCTGACTTAATGGAAAGGGCTGTTGAACTTGCTGAAAGTGGGGAGATTGAAGATGCAAATCAGGAACTTGTAAACTACTATTGTTCAGGAGAGATTGAGTGGCTGTTGATGCATTTTAAAG
>JBAZIG010000191.1:0-3215 GCA_041651955.1 Minisyncoccota bacterium
CAAGAGTCTTGAAATACATGAAAGATTTCAGTTGTTAATGATTATCTTAAGTCATTACCCTTTTTATGTATCCTTGAAATCATATATTGTATTGTTATTCCCGTCTACAATTCGATTAAAATTAATGATAAAAGAACGCATATGAGAATAGCTGTTTTAACTTCAGGTTTATTACCTGTACCTGCTTTACAAGGTGGCGCCGTAGAGAACTTAATAGATTTTTATTTAGAACTCAATGAACAGATGAAGTTTCACCAGATAACTGTCATGAGCGTAATAGATAAAAAAGTACCTGATAATAAAATTAAAAACAGTCAGAATTCCCGCTATCTCTTTTTTAGAACCGATCGGTTTGCTTATCGAGTAAAAAGAAAAATATTTGGAATCACAAAGAAAAAGTCATTTTACTACCATTCACATATAGAGTATTATCTTTATAAAGCACTTAAGATACTTAAGAATGAGCCATTTGATGTAATAGTCCTTGAAAACCGTCCGGGGTATGCAACGAGAGTCCGTGATATGTGTCCTAGCGCTCGATTGATTTTGCATCTACACAATGACTTGTTATCAGTTGACTCAAAAGAAGCTTCCTCCATAAAATCAAAATTATCATCCGTTATTACGGTCTCTGATTATATCAAGAAAAGAGTTGAAGAGCAGCAACCTTCTATACCTATCCATACCTGTTACAATGGTATAGATCTGTCACTCTTCCAAACGAATAATAAGTCTTCTAGGAGAGATCTCAAGATAAAAGAGAATGAATTTGTGGTCGTTTTCTCAGGGCGACTGATACCTGAGAAAGGAGTCAAAGAGTTACTTCAAGCGGTTAGATTAATGGATAAGATACCTCTAAAATTGTTGATAATTGGTTCAAATTTTTTTGGTAATAATTTGGTTGTAACAGATTATATGAAGGAGTTACACCATTTAGCTGCTGAGTATCAAGATCGAATAATTTTTACAGGGTTTATCTCATATGGTATGATTCCTGCTTATTTGCAATCTGCTGATGCATGTGTTATTCCATCACTCTGGGAAGACCCTTGTCCATTAAGTTGCATTGAAGGAATGGCTGCCGGTCTCCCAATGATTGTAACAAATTCTGGGGGTATGCCTGAATTGGTTGATGATAAATGTGCAATTATTTTAGATAAATCTTCAAATTTGCCAATGCAAATAGCTGAGGCGGTTTCGTATTTATTTAACAATCCCTCAAAAAGGATGGAAATGTCCGTTGGTGCAAAAAATCGTTCATTGCTATTTAGCAAGGAGCGTTTTGCAAGTACATTTTTTGACCTTTTATCTCAATAGTTATTCACCAATCTTGAATCACTTTTCCGTTTGCAAAATGAAAGTAGTCTGTGATCACGGAAAAGCTATCCTTTGTGAATGTTTGATGTGTTTCTTCAAGAAAACATATTGGGGTTTCACCAATAAATGACGCCCATCGGGAATAAGTACTGAAAGGACCAATAATATAATCACACATTGAAAGTGTGTGCAAATCAAGGATTTCAGCAGAAGGCTCGTTTTGTTGGTAACGAAAGCATGATAATCCGGGAAAAATATCAATTTCAAACCATTCATTCGAGCAAATAAAAAACGATATTTGCTTTTCAGAGAAAGTTTCCTTAATTCTATTCATGAAAAGTAGATATTGATCCAGTTCATAAAAAAATTGTCCATTGTTCCAGACCTTGTAATCTCCCCTTCTGATGTGAACACCTACTACTATTTCTGACTTCTTCTTTAAATTTTCTATGACACTCGAAGCTCTATCTGTAATCTCTTTTCTTGGAGTGAATATTCGAATGATTTCTTTTTTTGCCATTGAAATATAACGGGTATCTTTGCGTGTATGCCATCCTTTGAAAAAGCCAAGAAAGAAATATAATTTATCCAATTTTGCGTTGTGTGTAGCTTTCCATGTCAGACCTTTGAATCTATTCCAATTGTTACCTATTTCCAGTAACCACTTATGATACAATGGAAAAAAAATGAATGGTGCATTTCTGAAATTAGGAAAATCCTCAATTGTGTAATCAAAGAAAAGTATCATCATTTTCTTCTTTTTCACAATACACTCTGATATAGTGGCTACATAGGACCACAGACGATTACACGTTTGCCCTGGAGCATCACAAATAACTTTCATTTTATTTATCTTTTAATGAATTTTGAAACCAAAGGAAACCTTACCACAAAATATTTCATGCCTGTGGTAAATTTATATAAAACGAGTATGTATAAAAGCAGCAATGGAATCATCACAAGTAGGACACAGATGACTAGTTTGAAAAAGTTGGTTGCATAGGCATCTACGAAATAATATTTTATGGGTAAAGTCATAAGAATGAACACTGTGAAAACAGTGTAAAATGGTATCATCCCTTTCCAATACGTTCCAACTTCCAGTTTTATTCCATTTTTAAAAAGATAAAAGGGCTTCCATATCAAGGCGATACCGCTCACACTAATGATTTTGCCTAATAGTATGCCCGAGATTCCGAGATAATAACCTGCAATAAGTGTTATCACAATATTGGTTAAAAGTTCTGCCCAAGACGCCCATACGTCAGAATATAGCCCATAAGCATGTATATACATTTGGACTACTCCCCTGGAAAGAAAAATAAAAATATTTATGAGTAAAAGATATAAAATCATATCACTAAGTAGATACTCTTTTCCAAGCCACAAAGAAATAAAAGGTTGCATGAACAACAGAAGGCCAAAGATAATAATTCCAACTATGATAAATCGAAAGGCTGTAAGTTCCCAAAAAACCTTAAGTGTGTTTTTGTGATTATTCTCGGCAACAAGATTTCCAACACCCGCTCCCATTCCATCAGACACAATATTCACCAAATATATCAGTTTGTTGATAATGATCATATAATTTCCATAGAATGCTACCATTTTCAAAGACAAGAAAGCAAAAACCAAAATTTCATCACTTTTATTCAAAAAGAAATCTTTAAATTTTTGAATAAATATTTGCTTTGTTTTTTTCAGGATGTCAGGATACTGATTCAACAATATTTGCCCTTTCATTTTGGCTTTGGACTCTAACCAAGGATAAGTCTTTTTGATTTTGAAGTTCAAGATTATATAACTACTAGAGGCGAAAATGAATTCAATTGAAACCCAAACAAAAAGATTTTTGAAATAGTATGCCAGCACTATTTGTAGAAGCGTTTTTAGAATAT
>JBAZIG010000192.1:0-3212 GCA_041651955.1 Minisyncoccota bacterium
TCCTATTCATGAGCAGGTCCGTACTAACAGGCTAAATGCTGTTCTCAGAAACATGAACGATGTTATGGGCCAAACCCGAAGAAGTCATGCACCAATACGGAGTCCCCATCCTCTCTGAATTCCCCGAAAACAACGTCTACGCCGCCATCATCCTGGCCGTCGCCCACAAAGAATTCCTCGCCCTCAACCTTTCCACCCTAAAATCCTCCGGCACCCTCATTTACGACGTCAAAGGCACCCTCCCCACCAACATCACCGACAGCCGGCTATAAATGTGATTTCTTTCCCAAATCTTAGAGGCGCGGGATCTGGGTATCCTGGACGGGGTAACCACCAACCCGTCCCTGATGGCTCCGGAGAACATCCGTGGGCACGGTGCCATCCTGGCGCATTACCGTCAGATCTACTATGTCTAGAAATGTTGAATATTCACCATTTCAATATACCAATTTTTAAGTCGAAAATTATG
The DNA here is from genome assembly GCA_041651955.1 of Minisyncoccota bacterium. Taxonomy (GTDB): domain Bacteria; phylum Patescibacteriota; class Minisyncoccia; order Minisyncoccales; family Minisyncoccaceae; genus UBA2558. The sequence goes on from JBAZIG010000192.1 coordinate 470, forward strand.
AGACAATTGAGATTAATTTCAATGTTAATATTTCTTTTCGGTTGCGTTGAGGAAGAGGTAACACCAATAATAAGCGTTAAAACAGCAGAATCTGAATTAAATGAACTCCTGTCAGACCCTAAGGGTGGAGTTGCTACCCTTGAGTTCAGTATAAATGTACCCTGGTCAATTACAATAGATTATTGCAATACTTCTATTGGAATGGTAAAGGATTGGTTGATTATTAGTAAAACATCTGGTGATGCAGGAGATATTATGATTAATCTTCAAGTTATTGAGAATTTTATATATGATAAAAGATCTGCTACCATTAATATTAAAACAGCCTCAATAGTTAAGAGAATGAAAATCACGCAAAATCAAAGATTAGGGATGATCCTATCAAAGACTGAAGTGGTACTTGAATATTATGAACAAGTCTTTACTATAGATGTGAATCATAACGTCGACTATAATTTTGAAATTCTAGACGATTGGATAACATATATTGAAACAAAATCATTGGATAAAAAAACAGAGTCGTTTTCAATACCGGAAAATACAATCAGAGAAAAGAGAGTTGGTTGCATTGTTTTTATGTCCAAGGATAAAATGTTCCGTGACACTGTTCAAGTAATTCAAAATCCCAAAAGCCAAAGACAATTCTACATTGACCTATTATGCAATGGGAGATGGCGAGGTGCACAACGCAGAATCATGGGATTGAATGTTCCTGATAATGAATGGGATATATTAAATAGTATTTACAGTAAAGGCTGGTATGATCGCAATTATATTTTCACAACAGACAATAATTATCGTCTCTTGGAGTGTTATGCATTTGATAGTATATTTTTTATGCACGGACCTTTTAATTATAAAATCGAGTCTTCTGGAGATTCTTCGCTGATGATGTTTAGAACTGGTGCTTTTTTTGATTCAGATAAACAATCTTTAGATGAATGGTATTCAATACAGCATCTTTCTGACGATTCTCTCGTGTTGTATAATGTTAATAGGTGGGTAAGTTCAACGGGTGATGGGGGAAAACTGCCAACAATTTGGAAATATGAACATCAAGACAGAGATAATAAATCAGAATATTTTTGGGAAAATGATACAACAACTTCCACTTATAAAATATTAACTAATCCAAATGGTTGGAGTTTAGATTCTGTCTACTGTGGGCGTTCGTATGATAAAATGGTAAAAATTGAAGAAGATCCATATACAGTAACTTACAAAAAAGATAGTGTTATATATCAATTTTCAGATCGTAGAAGCTATTATGGAAGATGGTACTTATTAGGTACTAGAATTAAACTGACAGGAACTAATTCGATTACAACGATCCTTCACATTGACGATAGTACTTTAGTAACTTATGTTGATCAAAATCGTGAAGAAAATGGTATAATTTGGTGGAAATACAGGACATATTTTTCTAAGAATAAATGAATTACTCATAAAAATTTACCATTGAATTTTTTGTATTTCTCAATTTCTCCCTCTTGAGATTTTACATTCCCACAACATCCCTTTACCAGATCCGAGAAGCGCGAGATATTGGGATCCTAGATAGACTAAGGCAGCATGCACATTGAAAAGGGGAAGCTCGATTTAAGAAATCATTGGAGCAACTGCCACTCTTCAAATTATTTCTCTAAACCATAATCAAAACCAAACCTACCAAAATCAAAGCCAAAACCTCCAAAAAGCAGATTTGTTGATAATTAAATGGTTATTATACTATTTTTATACAATTCTAAGTATAGTATATGGCTTGAGTTTTCTGGTTAATAACTGATTTTTGAGGATTTGTTTTTCACATCTAATAATAATCCATAAGGTCTCGTCATTATCCAGTATTGATGAAGTACCACAACCTGCTTGTAAACATTTGAATATTATACAATTCATATAACAATATTATCATGGGAAAAATTACTGCTTGCTTCCTTTTGCTTTTATTATCATCTTGTGCTCCTCAGGAGACACCTCTTATGCCCATTAACCTTGATACGGGAATAAATGGCAATGACACAGGTATTCAAACAAAGGCGACTGATACCGAATTTGAAACCAATGACAGAATCGGACTGTATGTGGTGAACTTTGTTGATGGTGTGGCCGGCAACTTAGCCAGTTCAAACAACCATGTCAACAACATGGGATTTACATTTGATATTTCAACTGATCCTAAATGGACTCCCGATGAGGAGATATTTTGGTTTGATGGGGCCACAAACGCGGATTTCTATTGCTATTATCCATTTACGGCAACAATTGAAGATGTTTCATCATTCCCCTTTATAATCAATTCAAATCAAAGTGTATTGGCCAATTACAAATCTTCTGATTTTTTATGGGGCAACAAAACTGGAATAGCACCTACCAGCTCTCCGGTTCCGGTGTTGTTAAGCCATTGTTTTTCTCTGATGAAGATTATCCTGGAAGCAGGTGAAGGTTTCACGGAAGATGATCTTATTGCCAATAATGTGTCCATCGGGATAAATAATATTAAGAACAATGCACTGATAGATCTTTCTGACGGAGTTGTTACTGCAAGCGGTTCAACTGTAACAATAAGCCCGTACTATACGGGTACTTTTTATAAGGCATTAGCTGTTCCGCAAAGCATAGCAAACGGGACAAACCTGTTGACGATTAATGTGGGTGGAATCAATTACTATTTTTCAATAGGTACGGCTTTAGCTTTTGAGTCAAACAAGATATACACCTTTACTATTACATTATCTAAAAC
>JBAZIG010000193.1:0-3212 GCA_041651955.1 Minisyncoccota bacterium
AAAGAATGACCCAACTATTAGATCCATTAAAATGTACCAGCGTATGCTGTTGCTGAACAAAATCGCTCAATTTTTGAATACAGTTTTTATCATTTTTTGTGACAGCACAAACGGTGCTCCCGGCGTTGCTCTCTCTTGCATAAAGCAGAATATTAGTATCCACTGTGGCAGATTCAAATAATTTAAGGCCTGCAAAATCTACTAACAATTTTGGATTTGTTTTAGTTGCAAGAAATCTTCTCGTTTTTTCACCATATCCGGCACGCATCCATTTATTTGACGTAATAAAGCATAGGTGCCCTCTGTCCTTTAATAATTGGTATCCTCTTTCATAAAAGAGACAGTATATATCTCCCGTTCTAGTAAAAGTATCAAAACTGAAATTTTCATATAAAGAAGCTAGTTTACCCCCATTATTTTGAAGCTGTACGTAAGGTGGATTACCTATCACGATATCAAATTTTTCAGTAACACCAAACATCCAATATGGATCAAAGAATGATGAGGTTTTATTTTGATCATATGGATTCCATTCGGCTATTTGTTTCGCATCCTGCGGCGCATAAATATTAACTGAAAGTAATTTTGATAATTTCTGACGTGCTTCTTTATCGTCTTTCCTTAATTGAATCTTCAAAAATGAAGAGTGTGCAGAAAAGTGTTTTTTCCTTATATTAAGAAGTTCTCTTTTTGTGCTTTCAATTTCTCCGGTCGGATCAGTATATAATCCGCCATATCCTTCTTTCTGTTTGATACTTATCAATGAATTTGCTGCTACAAATTTTGTTTCCAGATTTGGGAGAATTGGAATTCCATAGTTATTCGTTTTGTCATGATCGTTCCTTTCGAAATGACAAATTAATGAAATAAAGAAGCGCAGCTTACTTATTTGTACAGCAATAGTTTGTATATCAGAGCCATATATACAATTTTCAATCAGCTGTAATTTTATGTCTCCAATATCTCTTTCTTTTTTATAGTCCAACTTTTCTAGGAGTTCTACCATTTTATTTAACATCCCCATAGGAAATGCCCCAGAGCCACATGCAGGGTCAAGTATCTTCGCTGTTGAAAGTTTTCGTGAAATACGGTTGCATTCTTCAGGGTCATTTTGTAATTCTATGGGTAGTTCATCTTGAGTAAACAATAGATTGGTGTACTCTTTATTTCCAAGATATGCCTTTAATGATTCATCAACCATAAATTCAACAATCTCTTTTGGTGTATAGAATGAACCACTTTGATTTCTTGCAGTTTCACGTGTTTCAGGATTATATGCTCCTAGTAAGTTCTCGAATACTTTCCCTAAAAGTTCAGGATCTAGTGCTACTTGTACTTCCTTTGGTGAATTCTCCTCAATGGTAAAGTTATAACGTGACAATATTGGGAGCAACCCTTCTTCAGGTTCAAAAAATAAAATATTAGGAATAAATGCCCTATTTGAAGGTTCCCGGCTAAATCCATCTATATAGTTTTGAGTAACATTGGAATTATCCTCAATTTCATCGAGACATTCAAACAATCCTCCATTAAGGAAGGGAATTGTAGAAAAGTAATCAATAACTTCTTGATGCGATATTTTGAATAAAGATTTTTTAGGGACTTTATTGTCTCTATAGAAAGACTTTATACCGTAATATGGATTGTTCTCCTCTGGGTTTTCGTTTTTAAATTGCCTTTTACATCCTTGCTCGTCAATGACAGCCCTATTCAATGTTGCAAAAAATAGGTTCTGAAGAATTGCATTGTAGTAACTACTTGATTCTGAACTCATAGGTTCAAAATCGTTTATTATGTTGAATAAATCTTTCTTGTCGAATATTTTATCTGGGACAAGATTCTTCTGTTTAATAAACCAAACAAATATTATTCTGGTAATCAATCTGATAATATTTTGTTCGTTATTTTCTTGGTTAAGTGTAACGTCTTCTGCTGATCCTTTTGGAAAGAATGAAATTTTTATTGCCCATTCGTACCATTTGAAAAGTTCGTTATAAAATTGCTTCGTAAGAGCCTCAACAGAGAAACGACTTAATAAATCATCAAAGGAGTTAAGCAATTTGTTTCCTTCTTGTCTTTCCCTTATAGCCCCACGTTCTATTAAAAATTGTGTGGGGGTTTTGATGTGTGCATCTGTTCCTAAAAGGAAAGAGAAACGTCTAGGGTTGGAGTATTGTCTGACCAAACGATCATTTTCATCAATTGATGCATCAATTTGTAAAAGTGAAAAACGGTAGTTGTTTCTTGAACTATCTGGGACAAAAACCACTAGTGCTCTATTACATAAACTATTATTGTAAAGAATTTTAAAAGCATCCTTAGAAACACCTATGCGGGCGTCATTATGTGATGAATGTATCATCTCAAATACATCCAGTTTAAGACTTTTGCAGGTTCCTATTCTGGTAACTCTACTAATATAGCCAGCTGAAAATTCAAATGGTATAGGTGTTTCTTCTGTTTCGAAATCATCAGGCAGGAAGTCAATTAAGAAGTCATTCAAAAATGAATCTCTGTAATAGGGTTTATTGAATATATTCATAATGGTCCTTTTTGTCTAATACTATAAGGATAATTGTGTTTGTCCTTGTTCATCAATAAGTGTATCTTTTGCCACATCTGATTCAATCTCTTCAGACAAAATTAGCAACTCTTTCCCGTAAGAAATATAATCAGATCGGTTTAGTATTTTTGTTATATATTCCGGGTGGATAATGGATGGTAAGGTGTGAAACTCTTCTCTTTTTAATTTGTTTATTTTTCTAAGAGAATAGCCTGGCAGGCTATCGAGCTCAATAACTTTAATTAAATCATCCAAATAACCTTCGTCACATGCTTTTTCTTCCTTAATTACATTTATCCGGGCAAGTGCATCCGTTCTCGATCTCCTTATTTCTACCTCTAATAATTGTTTGAAAAGATCTTCTTCAAGATATTCATATATTGAATAGAAATTACTTGATATATTGTATGCTTTTTCATCTTCTGTTTCAGGTTCCAATAGATAAAAAGCTTTCTCTGGTGTAAGGGCTTCAATAATTGTTTGGGTGTGACCTAATTTAAAGACGTAGTCGTTTCCTTTTTTCCCAAATACCAAAATACCTTTTTCATCTTTTTTTGTTATGCGACGTACTTTTGTTCTAAGAGGGATTCTTAATGCCTCTTTCATTTCTGTACTATCTCTCATTTGTTGGAGATAGGTCTCATATTTT
>JBAZIG010000194.1:0-3196 GCA_041651955.1 Minisyncoccota bacterium
GAGGGGTTAAGTGCAGTGTGGGTAGGAAGAGGCAGGCGGAGAGGTGCAGCGGAGTGTTCCGGAGGTTGCGAAAACCACGGAAGCCATGGAGTGACTGGAACGCGAACCGTTGGGATACAGAGCGGAACCTGTCCGTTTCCTTTGGGGTTGATCAACGGGGCGCTGCGAAGCAGCGTGGGGTTGATTCCTCTATTGAGGGCCGAGCGAAGCGGCGCCCGAACAGGTAAGGGAGCCGGGGGAAAACGAGCGCACGCCTGGGGGAGGTGGAAGTACGGGGAAGGTTCAGAGAAGGGATTTGTCGGGTATGGGTTCATTTATTTGATGGAGGATGTGCAGGCCCGGGCGGGAGCTCATTTGCAACGGCGAGTGAGCGGAGCGAACACCGCTGGGTTTGGGTGGGAAGACGAACCGGTTCGCTGGGCGGGGCTAAGGATCATGAGCGAAGGAAATTATGAACGAACGACCACCTGCTTTGCAAGCAGGGGGTCGTCGGTTCGACTCCGTCTATCTCCACAAAAAAAGAAACCCCTCAAAATTAGCAACATAACGTTAATTTTGAGGGGTTTTTCCATGTTTTTAGGCCATTTTTCAGGCTCTAAAAAGTGCAAAAAATGCAAATATTGATACCTTCTGATTGCATCTGGCCATAATTTTGTGCAAATTTGCACAACACCAATAAGCAAAAAAATGTCTCCAGTCAGGGTCTATCTTGATACTCGAAGGGCCAACCGTGACGGGTTGTATCCCCTGAAGCTCCGCATAACGCTTCCCGATGGAATACTCCTGTTTTCCCTGAACCGTTACATAGCCGAGAACCAGTTTGTCAGAAACCAGGTGGTGCGCCATGATGAAAGGATCCAGCTTAACCACATGATCCGTGAAGTGGTGAACAAGGCCGAGGATCTTCTTTCGCAACAGAATAACTGGACAAGGGCGAAAATGAAAAACGCCCTGCTGCTTGGAGAGCTCAAGCGCAAGGCCCTTGTGAAAGACGGGTTTCAACGGAAGACTGATAATGCCGGACGCCCGAAAACCCTGTCAACGTATAAATACACCCTGTCCACTATCGGGCGGTACTGTAACGTTAACCTGCTCACGTATGACGATGTCACCCATGACTGGCTCAAAGGTTTCGTGAAATTCTTGGGCGGTTGTTCGATCAATACCCAAAGCATACACCTGCGGAATATCCGGGCCGTATTCAATGAGGCGATCAATGCCGGGGACATTCCCCAGGGCTTATACTCGTTCCGGGGTTTCAAGATAAAATCCGAAAAAACGTTGAAGAGAAACCTCACCCTTGAAGAGTTGACCACGTTGAGGGATTTCCCTTGCGAACCCCTGCATGAGAAATACCGTGACATCTTCATGCTGATATTTTACCTGATCGGGATCAACATGGTGGATCTTTGCGGTTTGAAACGGCTGAGAAACGGCAGGGTGGAGTATAGGCGCTCAAAGACCGGAACGCTCTTCTCGATCAAGGTGGAGCCCGAGGCCATGGCGATTATGGAGAAATACAAGGGAAAGGATTTTCTGGTCGATATCATGGATGGGCGCAAGGATTACAACAGCTACGTCAAGAAGATCAATAAGGTTCTGAAAGCCATCGGCCCGGTGGAGTATGTAAAGGAAGAAAGGGGCAAGACGAGGATCACTTCCCGGCTGATCGCTCACCGGCAACCGTTATTCCCGGAGCTGTCCACGTACTGGGCCCGGCATACCTGGGCTTCGTTGGCCGCCGAGTTGGAGATCCCGAAAGAAACGATCAGTGCCGCCCTTGGGCACAGTTCCGGAAGCGTAACGGATATCTATATCAATTTCAACCGGAAGAAGATTGACGAGGCCAATAGAAAGGTGCTGGATTATGTGAAGAAAGGGGCGGAAAAATAGATTTATAATATGAGAAAGTTTAATAAGCAGGCTCTGACGTTTGATCAACAGATTGCTTTGTTGAAAAGCCGGGGCTTAAGAATTGATGATGAAGAAAGAGCTAAACGTCATCTCCGGAATGTTAGTTATTATAGACTAAGTGCCTACATGATTCCTTTTATGCAGATTGGCCCTTATGGTGAGAAGCTGGATATGTTCACCCCAGATACAACTTGGGATAATGTCTATGATCTTTACAAGTTCGATCGGAAGCTACGTCTCCTGGTATTTGATGCAATTGAACGCATTGAAATTGCTTTAAGGACCCTGCTTATTTATCAGTTAAGTCATAAATATGGTTCACATTGGCAGAATGATCCATCCATATTTATGGCACCAAAAGTCAATAAAAAGACTGGTAAGGTGTATGATGTTTATTCAGATATACAAAATCACATCAGCGAACAGCTGAATGCAAATCAGAAAGTCATATTTATCAAGCATTATATTGATACATATGATGATCCCAAGACACCACCAAGTTGGATGAGTGTAGAGCTCTTATATTTTAATGAATTATCAAAGATTTTTCAAAATCTGAAAGACCGAGGTGATAGGATAAACATTTCTAAATCATTTGACATCAAAGATGATGGTATATTTTGTTCATGGCTTCATACCCTGAATTATATCAGAAACATTTGCGCTCATCATTCAAGATTATGGAATATCTCTCTGGCTATCCCTCCTAGAAAATACTACAATCGATCTCCAAAAATGTGGTTTACGGACTATGAAATAGCTTCTGTTCAAAGTTCGAGAATGTATTATTCATTATCCCTAATTCTTTATCTTCTACAGACAGTGAATCCGAAAACAAAGTTCCGTAACCATTTCTATAGTCTTATCAACAAATATCCTATAGCAAATCTTGGACATATGGGGTTTCCGAATAATTGGGAAGAACATCCGCTTTGGAAAATTTGATGATAAAAGTTTGCAGATATCAATTTTTGCCATATATTTGCATCAATAAGCTTCTCAGGCGAGTTGAAAAACAGCATACTTGAGGAGCGTTTTTAATTATATGCCTAGCCATTGTCTGGGGTTATAAAACCCGATTATCATTTACACAAAGGATTGGACAGTGCCTCTTTTTATTTACTGAAACTATACTGAAACATTTTCTTTTTACTCCAGTATCGCTTTGATCAAACAATCTTTCAGATAGGTATAATACTGAATGTTGATTTTGGTAATCATTTCATCAGAGAGTTCATTCAATTGTTTTCTGGCGTTTAGCGGAATGAGCAGTGTAGTCGCT
>JBAZIG010000195.1:0-3196 GCA_041651955.1 Minisyncoccota bacterium
AAATCATATACATTGATGATTCTTTTGTAACTATTGATTTAGGTTTATCGAAAGTCGAGGGTTTTGCATATCGGAAGGATCTAACTTTCAGCCGATTTGAATTCTTGCATAAACTATTTAAAATAGATGAAACTTACGAGTTTATTGTTTTAGGCTATAATTTCGAGAAAGGAAATGTCCGTTTGCGTTTAGCTGAATTAAGAGACCCATGGAAAAGAATCTTTTATTCCAAAAGCTCTCCCATTGAAATGCTTGTTTGTAAAAAAACTAACCTTTCATTTGTTGGAGAAATAAGTGAAGGGATTGAAGCTGTTTTACCATTTAATGAATTGTCATGGTTTGATAAGGAAATCCAAAAATTAAAGAATAGCATTAAATTAAATAACAAGTTAGAATGCTATGTAAAAAACATTGACAAAGAAAGCCGAGTTGTCTTCGTTTCCTTAAAGCAAAAAAACAAAAATCCTTACATTAAATTCTCACAAGAAAATCTAAATGAAACATTTGAATTAATTGTTACGGATGTTCATTCATTTGGTATTCTAGGTTATGTAGTAAGTGATATTTCTTACAATGTTTATGTTCCAAGTTATGAAACTACCTGGAATGGGGAAAAATTCACTTATCAAATTGGAAGCAAGTATGAAGTTCAGATTATCGGTGTCGATAAGTATGAATCAAAATTACTTGGGTCTTTTAAGCCATTTATAAAACATCCATTAGCCGATTTTAATGATGCGTATAAAATTGGGCAGATTCTTAAAAAACTTGAAGTTATAGATAGCCAAGAATGGGGATTGTTTTATAATGTGAGATTTAAAAACAATCATTTCAAAGCTCTTCTTCATCGACATGATATTGCAGACGGTAAAATTTTCGATTGCAGACAATTGAGTAAAATCCTTAATGACATTCCTTTGTGTATCTCAGAGATTGATATGGAAAAAAATAGAATCTCTTTAAGTTTAATCGATTTAGTATCTAAAAACTCGGAGAGAATTAAAAACATGAGTTACGAGAAAACTTATAATGGATATATAATTGCTCAAGCTAAAAATGATTATATCGCTTTGATTAAAGGTCTTTGGGTTGTTGGGAGATTAGAAACTGAGAAGAAATATAGTCTTGGAGATGAAGTTGAGGTTCGGCCGGTTTCAGTAAATGACAACTTGATATTAACTGACAACTAATATTATAAAATTGCAAAAGCACGAAACGCTAACATTTTGTATAAGTAATTGCAGACGATGTGGTAAATTTCGAGGGTCGTAACCCGCTCAAAATGCCTAGCGGTTTGACAGGAAAGAAGCCCGCAATCTGCCACTACTCATACAATTTACCGTTATGGGCAAGGTAAATTTGCGACCATAAAAATGAACAGCTTACAAAAAATATAGAAGGATATGAAAATAAAAGGTGTGATTTTTGATTTTAATGGAACATTATTTTGGGATACTACACTTCACAATAAAGCGTGGGATATCTTTTTAGAAAGACATAGTTTCGAATTATCTGACAACGAGAAAAATGAGAAAATACACGGAAAGAATAATAAAGATATTCTAAACGGATTGTTTCAACAACAACTATTACAAAAAGATATTGATAAATTCGGCAAAGAAAAGGAGAAAATATATCAAGAATTATGTTTGAAAACCAAAATGCAATTAGCACCTGGAGCCGTAGATTTCTTTAACTATCTGAAAGAAAAAAACATACCGTTTGTAATTGCAACAGCATCCGAAATTGATAATGTTGATTTTTATTTTGAGCATTTAAATCTTGGGGCTTTTTTTAATAAAACAGAAGTGATATTTAACAATGGCAAGATAAAGAGCAAACCTGACCCTCAGATATTTAATAACGCGATGACTGTTATGGGACTATCAGAAAAAGAAATTCTTATTTTTGAAGACTCTATTTCAGGGATTAAAGCTGCCGAGAATGCAAACGTTGCACAAATTATTATAGTTAATTCCAATAATGATGATTATCGAAATTGGAGCTATCAACAAATAAAAAACTTTGCAGAAGTTGACAAAAGACTTTTTGAATAGAAAAATCAGAATAATTCAAAAGAAAGAACGTTAGTTGTAAACATAAATCTTCTGCGATGGCGAAACCGCTAGAAAAAGAAGTTCACTAAGCATCTGATAGTTTACAAATTAAAGTGCACAAAAGGAATTGATTAATGAGAAATAAAAACGACTGGTTTACAATTGAAAAGATTGATGACAACACATCAATAATAAGTGAGTACAAACATTGGGAAGAGACACATTGTTATGTGCTAAATGGACCTGAAAAATGTTTGCTAATTGATACGGGACTTGGAGTCGAAAATATTCTGGAACAAGTACAAAAACTAACAGATAAACCTGTTACAGTAGTTACGACACACGTACACTACGACCATTTCGGTGGGCATAAATATTTCCCTGACTTTTATGTACACGAAGCAGAAACAGAATGGATAAATGGAGGATTTCCATTAACAATAGAACAAGTTAGAAACTTTTTAACAGAAGAACCTTGCGATTTTCCCAAAGATTTTGATGTTAACGATTACAACCTTTTTAAAGGGATTCCGACAAGAGTGCTAAAAGATAACGATACAATTGAATTGGGAGAACGAACCATACAAGTTTTGCATACTCCTGGACATTCTCCAGGGCATATGTGCTTTTATGAAAAAGATAAAGGATATTTATACACAGGAGATTTGATTTATATGGATGTATTGTTTGCGGATTTCCCATCAACAGACCCTATTGCTTATATGAAATCAATAAAAAAATTATTGCCTTTGACTGTAAAGAAAATTTTACCTGCACATCACGATTTAAATGTACCATTGTCGATTATAAAAGATATGGATAAAGCTTTTTCCGAATTATACGAGAAAGGAAAATTGAAACACGGAAGTGGAACATTTACATATGAAAATTTTGGAATAAGACTATAAAAACAAGAAAATTGATTAAACAAAACCCAGCCCATAACATTTTGTATAAGTAATAGCAGGCATAGTGCATAATATCAACGTTTGTAATCCGCACAAACTGCGTAGCGGTTTGACAGGAAAGAAGTCCGCAATCTGCCACTACTCATACAATTTTCCGTTAGCAGTCATTGTAAAGGAACAACCGACAGCATGCAGAACAAACAAAAAATCAAATTTTTATGGCACGTCCTA
>JBAZIG010000196.1:0-3179 GCA_041651955.1 Minisyncoccota bacterium
ATATTATGCCATTATTTCATATTTCCGCGTCATAAAAGTTCCAACAATAGATTAATTATCACCGTATTACAACGTGTTTATTAATAAGGGTGCCCCGATTCAGGGCCCCATAGAATCTTAATCCATTCTCTAACACATATAGATTAATAGCAACGGTTTGTTTCCTTCTGACGCTTCTCTTTTCGTTTCTAAAATAGATACGAATAGAAACAAGAATATCTATATATCAATGACTTAGCAAATTTTTGTTTCTATTCATAAAAAAAGTGCTAAAAGCGTATTCTCAGAGGCTGGGTAGAGCTTCCGGAAATCGAAGTCTTGCTGTTAGGAGATTTGATGGAACGTATCCCGAAATATAGAATTTTGTGACACAAAAAAGGAGCTTCAATAGTAACCTTAACAGAACAACAACCTCTGCTGGTATATACTGAAACTCCAATATTGGCTTTATATCAACGGAGCTATGCCTGATGCGTCTGTTGCCGTTGTATAGATAGTTATAATTCCTGAGCTGTTTAGATAATTACTAATTCAGGCAGTTATATCAACAGGGACCGTTTGACTTATGCATTATTGCTCTTGTATCTGTTATGTACTTGAGATATATCAAAATTCAGGTTAACAGCAAATGGGGTCATTTGAAATGACCCCATTATAATCAATATAGAGGCCTGGGAGCATTTATAGTATAAACAGACCTCTCCAAGAGAAGCCAATCAAGTAACTGATGAGCTTTTTTCGTTAGCTGTTTTTGGCAAGAAAAATAAAAGAATTCATTTTGGGGTGCCTTAATTACGTTAAACTTAGCCTTTCTGAAACATTTGTAATGACAAATAAAGTGATTTTTGATATGTTTTCATATATATTTACACCTTAATAATCAGCACATTTGTATAACACAATATTGTAAAGTTCAAAGACAATAACAAAAGTATTTTTATATGAAAGAATTTGATGCATACTTGAACAGTCTACAAAAGCTTCCTCATCTTATAATTCTTGGAGCAGGCGCAACCAAGGCCGTAATACCCGATGGGGATAGGTATGGGAAAAAAACTGCTTGTATGGGAAATTTTATCAAAGAATTAACTCTGGATCACATACTTGAAGGGGTGGAACTAAAAACTAAAAGTGAAAATATTGAAGATATTTATTCAGAGTTATTTGCCAGACCAGACTGTGCTTCAGTAAGAGAAAATCTTGAAAAAGCAATCTATGAATACTTTAAATCACTTAGGATCCCTGATGAAGTAACACTTTATGATCTTTTATTATTATCCCTCCGTGAGACTGATTTTATTGCTTCATTTAACTGGGATGATTTACTCATCCAATCATACCAAAGAGTAAGTAATATCACAGATAAACTTCCACAACTTGCCTTTCTACACGGAAACGTGAGTGCAGGAGTCTGTCCGTATGGACATGAATATGGTTCTTTACCTCGTAGGTGTCACAAATGTGATCAAGAATATATCGATAGTCCTCTTTTGTATCCTATTAAAAATAAAGATTATACTAGTGATATATTTATTAAGACTCAATGGGAGAACTTTAAAATATACCTCAGAAGATCTGGGAAAATAACAATATGGGGATATAGCGCACCTACCACAGATGTGGAGGCTATCAAAATAATGAACGAAGCTTTTAGCTCACAAGTGAGAACCTGGCAGGAATGCGAAATTATTGATATTGCTGATGAAAATAAGATTAGAATTACTTGGTCTTATTTTGGAGAATTAACACATGATCACATTAAGGTATATAAATCTTTTTTTAACTCTTCTTTGGCCAAATTTCCTCGTAGAACTATGGAAGGCTTTTATAAGTGTAATTATACAGGGTGGTTCGGTTCCCCAACGGTATATTTTTCTAATCAGAAATATAGTTTTAAAGAACTAGAACATCTCGTTAAGCCTCTTCTTGACAATGAGAAAGAGGGAAATTTTGAAGTCATCTAGACTATATTTACTGGACTTTTCAAAAAGGTTTTCAGAGGTTATTTTCCACTAATAACCAGAATTTCATACAGTTTCACTCTACTGCGGGAATTGTCTTTTGTATTGAAGTAGTAGTGTTGATACTTGCCGTCACTTTTAAAGAGATCTATAACACAATTGAAATAATTGATATTGGGAGCCGTTGTATCCGGATCTAGACATAAGATTTTGCAGTGTTTACCCTTATCATCATATTCCACTCCAACAGCAAGCATGGCATGAGCTCCGCCTGAAAACATGCAGCTAATTACGACAGGGATATCTTCTTGTATTGTCTTATTAATGATTTCTAAAATTTCCTGTTCATCGGAATTTTCATAATGTTCAACCGAAATATGCTTGCGATAACCTTTTTCGAGGTTTTGCTTTATTCCCGAAAAATCATTGCCGTCACGGTGTAGGCCTTTCAGCTCAAATAATTCTTTTTTTAATCTCTCAATACCATATCGTTTATCATATGTATTTCCATATACGGCAATATCATTATACTTGACAACGCCAATACATATTAGGGCCATAAATGCGGAATACACAGCGCAGGCACCGTCCAATTCTCCCTGTCTGAGATGGACTTGTTGGAATCTGCCGTTTTTTGCTCTAACACGCACTCCATCTTCGTTTAGATATAAGCAATCAATAATTTTCAGTGTTCTCATTATATCGTGTAATAATTTGATCAGACATTCACCACCGTAACCTCAAACTCGCGGCAGAGGCGTTTTTCCTGGTAGATCTCGGCAATGTCAAACCTCCCATTGGTTTTTTGCCATACATCCAGACCACGGCCCAGGATGATCTTCCACCCGTTATCCATTTCAATACACCGGTCGTGTTGCTTGTCGCTGAATTCGTATGTCAGCTCAATACCCAGGTCCGAAAGGGAATCGGCAAGCTCGGCAAAACTCTGCTTTGTCGTTTCCAGGAATTCTTCGGTATTGCTTGTAATAAGATGGATTTTCACCTCCTGGTCCGCGGGTTTAAGTTCTGCAATGAGTCTGCAAAGTTCTGCAAAGTTTCTAATTTGATAAGACAGACGTATGTATGGATCTTTTATTAGATAACTTGTGGCGCCAACCAGGTAATCCCCAAACAGGCCCTTGTAGCTGATATTGGTCTGGTTGTCTCTTACAGTAACATTAAAGCCTTCCAGGTATTCCAGTTTTTCTGTTTTCTTTT
>JBAZIG010000197.1:0-3173 GCA_041651955.1 Minisyncoccota bacterium
TTTAAAGAATCTTGACGTTTGTAATAATATGAAGCTTGGTCGTTTGATTTGTTCAGAAAATAATCTAAAAGATATTGATGTCAGCAATAACAAAGAATTGTGGGCACTGGATATTTGCAACAATTGTTTTACTGCAATTGACGTTCGTCATAATCATAAACTTGAGTATTTGAAATGTTTTGGGAATAATATATCTGTCCTGGATGTAAGTCAAAATAAGGAACTGGAATACCTGGATTGTGAACATACCAGCTTGACTTTTTTAGATTTGAGCAAGAACAAAAAATTGAAAGAATTATATTGTTCGGTTATAGATAGCAACTTAATGGAAGGGGATATTATTACGGCATAGGATATGAACGGAGAATCAGAAGTAAATTTATCATTACCACCGGGATTAGGATGCTTGCTTGAAACAAGCGGTGTATATAAGAAGTATCCTGAAGTAAGGTTCTTCCCGGCCTATGTGCCGGGAGAACCTGATGTGTTGGGTGCCGGACTTTCAAAATTGGTCAGATTTCGTTTGTTTAATCCGGCGGCAGCAGTTGTGTTTCTTTCCTTTATTGACAAAAATGTTCTGGACACCAAAGACACATTTGGAGTGTTGGAAGTTCCGGGGACATTTTTTTTACAACTTCCATGTTATAAAGATGATCTTTTAACAATAGCTGGAAGGGTTGGTAACTGTGAAGACAAGGAGAAAAAACAACAATGGGAATCCTTTGCCCAAAAGGCTTGTACGTTCTTAATCCGGGAGCATATACGTTTATTAGAGCATGGCCATAAAAACCATATTGGTAATATCTTGTATCCTTTGAGGGCTAGTAGTGTGGGCATAGTATATACTCCGGAACTCCAAAGTCAATATGTTGATGTAACAAAGAAACATATTGATCGTTTGAAGGATTTTCTGAACGATCCGCAAATAAAAGATCTTATCCAATTGCTTAATGTAAATAATGATGCTAAAGATAAATATCTGGAACAAGCATCCTCTTTTTCTGAGAATCTTTTGAAGTTGTCCTGCTGGACAAATTACGAAGAAGACAATGTTCGAGATTTGATCGATTTAATTGACAACACTAATAGCATATATGATAAGCTAAAATCTCAATAACATGGAAAATAGAGACAGAAGTATATTGTTTATAGATGACAATTATGGAGAGTTTTTGGACACATTAAAGCCTCAAGCTGAGTATAAAGGGTATAACTTAGTACCATCTGAGACAGCAGAGGAAGGAATTCAATTATTAGATTCTTATATTTCTTCAATAGATGCTGTGATTTTGGATCATGTGTTTCCTATAGATAAGATGCAGGGACTAGAAGCATTAAAACTCATTAAAAAGAAATATGAATACTTACCGGTAATTATGTTAACTGGTAGTGAATCTGCGGAGGACATCAGTACGGTTGTTCAGTGTATGAAAGCCGGGGCATATAATTACGTGGGCAAGAGGCACCTTAATCCTGAATATTTATTTCAGTTACTTGACAATGCAATAAATCAGAGCCGGCTTACCCGTTATATACCAGAAGCCGGTATTGATCATAAAGATATTCTGCGATTATTAACGGTTACTCAGGACTATAATTTTGGGAGATTCAAAAAAAGAGCCCTTTTTGGATTTGAATTAGAATCGGTAGTGAGACCAAACGATGAAAAAGAAGAGAAATCATTTCAACAAAGAGCCTTATTTTGGCATAATAATTTATTGAGAACGTTGTCAATATCCTACTATGATTTTATCCAGCTAAATCTAAAATTCTTTGCTCTTGATGGACATACAAGATGCCGTGTCATTTTTTCATTATTTGCAGAAAATGAAAAAGATTTGAAAAAATGGTTAGCAAACATAGAAAAAGATATTAGCGGTTTGTTTAGAAACCTCGATAGCAGGAAAACAAATCCCTATTTATTTGGGATCATTACTGATGAAGATATTCTGAAACAAGCTCTTGAGTTTAATTCTCATGACGGTTCTCAGTTTATTGAATTTTATCGGGAGCCATTGATTATTCAAAACTACACACCAACAGGATATCATGGTCCGTCTAATCCATCTGAAGATGAAAAGGCAAATATAATTTTCCCTAAGCCTGACGTGTTGCGCCTTGATAATACATTTTTTACATCTTTACTTCAAGCTCCTGAAACAGAGGTAGATGTTCAATTAATACCATGCAGATTAACGATTGATGAAACCGAACTACTTAAAAGTGTTGTTAATGCAAAAGTTGGGAGCGCAATCAACGACCCACAGGATTATGAATATGTAAAAAGTTTTATCGGCACAAATCATAAATTTTTGATAAGTGTTGTGTTGAAGTGTGGTAAAGAATATACTTATGATTGCATAAAAAATGCCTTGATCAACAATTTCTTTGGTGGAAAAAATGTTTTGCCATCAATAAAGACTTCAGATTCTTTTCACAGATACGAAATTGATCCGGGATCAAGTAACAGATTGCCTTTTATGTACTCTTTGGAAGATGCCTTACAGGCTTTTCGATTACCGCTTCCTGAATCTTCGGGTCCGGAAGGTGTCCTGACACAACCTTTCTCGTTCTCTAGTGTCCCTGAGAATATTCCCAAAGAAGGTATTCTTGTGGGAATGAAAAAAACAGTAAACGGGTACATTCCAATAAGAATAAGTAAAAGCTCTTTGTCCAGGCATTTATATATCATGGGGCAGACTGGAACGGGAAAAAGTACTATGTTAAAGACCATGATATCTGAGTGCATTGAAAAAAATTATGGTTTTGCTCTAATTGATCCTCATGGTGATTTATTCGAAGAAATAATAAAGATCTTGCCTGAAGAAAAGAAAAGTAAATTATTAGTGATTGATACTATCAAACCAACAGAGTCTTGTAAACACAATCCGCTGAAATATAACGAGCAAGATCCCAGATTAAAATCCCTGATCATAAATGAATTGGTTCGTATCTTTCATGAGTATTATGATATGAAACAAGCCGGAGGGCCAATGTTTGAAATGTTTTTTAAATACGGGCTGCTCCTGGTTATGGATGAAAATGTTAGAAATAAATACCCGGATACCACTCTTATAGATTTTGTAAAAGTCTTTTTTAATGACGATTATCGTAACAACTTACTATTATTGTGCGGAAATCAGGAAGTGGTTGACTTTTTCAAAACAGCACTT
>JBAZIG010000198.1:0-3167 GCA_041651955.1 Minisyncoccota bacterium
CGTATGGGTATCCAAACTTAAACGTTTTCACGCTCGATATTGTCGCTACTTTCGACGCCACCCAATCCCTCAAGGTGTTTGTTGATTGTGTTACACTCATTTTTTATTAGTTGTTTTATGTATCTCTTTCCTGCTGGTGGCAGTTCCCTCTCGCACATCATCTGCAATAACATTATTAATAGCTCTTTTCTTATTTGCGATTTCTCGATATTGTTCATAAGTGATTCGTTTTACACCTTCAACAACAGAAGGATATTCAGGGTTGATTACATTTGTTATATCAGCATCACGAATATACTCAACATAATATTTATTATATTTAGTCCATTTATCAGTATCCCATTTTGTTTTTGTTCCGTCATAATGATCTACATCCCCCCAACGCTTACCGTCTATCCCAAACAGGTAAATTTTTCTGTATTGCAGTCTTATCGCTACTGCAAGTGCCATTAATCCCGTCAAATTCACATTTGGAATTATGTTACAATCCAAACTACGCACATCAGCCCATTTATTGCTACTACCATAGTTCACATACTGTAAATCAGCCTTATTCTTATTTATGCTGATAGTGATCACATCTTTATTTACTTTCTTCGCAATATCATGCAAATATTCCTTGTTTTGTGTCTTCTCATCCCAAAAGACACAATACATCGCATCAGGCACAATGTGTATTGCGTCATTAATAGCCATTACATCGCCATACAAGTCTTGCATATCGAAATCTTTTATACTCAACCCTTTACCGATTATATTCAATGTATTTATTTTCGAAGTTCTTTTCTGTGATTTCATAAGCTGCTAAATCTAAAAATTCGTAAATATTTATTTGTTGTATCTCATGTAATTTATACCCGTAAATCTTTGCTGTTGATAGCACCCTCCCGTACCATCCCCATTTCGCTAAGCCGGAATTTGTTGCTGCAATACTTGCTTTGACGTTTCCACCTGCGAAAAAGATGGGATAATGGGTTTTAATACTCTCAAACATCGAAGTAAAAAAAAATTCACTGAAAAAGCTACATCCATATTCAAATCTAAAAACATATCCGCCCTTCGCATTATCTCGTCTTCGTTGTATTTCTCATCGCTACTTTTCCGGCATAAGATAGCAATCATATAAGGCAACGATTCCATATATCCATTTTCAAGATTATCAGCATTCACTAATAAATCCGCCGTTTCAGTAAACTGCATCGTGAACATATCAATACCATATTTTGCTTGCCCGTTTACAAACCGGCCAACATGAGGCAAATAATATCTATCACCATTAAAATCAAAATGCGTTATGTTTTCATGTAACACATCATCTTTTACTAATAGACATAAATGCAGGTTAATTATATATGAGTTGTAAAATAGCTCGTATTCAGATGGGATAATATTCTCTAACACCTCATCAGGGATATCTGATAATGTTTTCAGCAGGCTTCTGTAATATCCTGGCAATATTTTATTTTTTACTGCTGCTGATTTCTTTTTATATAAACGTAGATATTCTTTTATTCCTATTTGCGTTAAAATATCTATCAACTCTTTATGTTCAGGTGGCTGTTCTACATTTATAAAGTTTATAGCATCACGAATACTAATATCCTTCCATTCGTTTTTGAAAAGATAATCTTTACCGTGTATTTTTAGCACCAGCATATTATCGTATTTTTGTCTCTACTTTCCGTTTCATTCGCACTAATTCCCGGGTCATCTTCTTTCCATACATCAAGCCCTCAGCGTCAGCCATCAAAATACCTTCGATCAAATCATCGAAACTATCAATCACGTCAGATAATGCAATAACCTTAGGGGTCACATTTACGATAACATCCCTGTCTTTAAGATTCTTAACATTTGTTTTTTTTGTTGTTGTTTTTCTCTTTTCCATAATGATAACATTTTAATTAACATATACAAAAATAATACATTTTTTACCAATTTGCATTACCTGTACTACTAAATGATAAAATACGCCCACGATTTGGCTTTACAACGCTTGTTATTGCATACCTTGAAGCATCAATACCATGATTGTATTTATCTACTATCTTATTCAATATGTTTTCATACTTATCTTTTTCGTATGCGTAGTTTCTAAATTCTTTTATAAGGTTAATACTTGTTTTCGTGATATGTATTTTGTGTTGCTTCATAATGTCGATACCGAATTCAATACTATCCTTCCCCTTATCACATTTTTTAATATTCCATCCCTCTACATATAACATCTCAATAGTTTTTGGTTCTGCACTGTCGGCTATTATTGTATCCTTCCTTTTTATCATCCCTGATTCTTGCATTTTTCTGCTTATATCAGTGTTTAACAGTCCGGTGCTATATATCACCTCATCTAAATATATGTTTTCTTTATCAATGACACAATGTATTAGGGCAGTTGGATCATTCGAAAACCCGAAATCTAAACCCCATACGCTAATTCCTTTTTGTGGTAATACATCAACCTGATCCCAATTCCAGAATACAAGTGTTTCTATATTACCTACCTCTCCTAATCCGTATACCCTCCACCAATTTGGATCTAAATCCTTTCTTCGTTCAATACTTTTTATTATCTCCTCATTCAAATATTGATTATCTCTATATGTCGAATGAATGTACGCTGCATTTTGTAAATTGATGAGGTCGTGAATATAAAATTCGGCTACCGGGTTAAAATCAATGAATATAGCTTTATTAGTACGCACTTCCAGCTGATCGAATATCTCTTTTTTGATGTTATTCGCTTCATTGCAAAACAGAATATCCCGTCTCGGCCCTCGTACACGTCCCGGATTGTCTGCCCCGAAAAACTCTACATCAGTGCCGTTTATAGTGTAAATGTTATCTGTTTTGTTGTGCATCTTATCCGAATATGAATCGCCTAATATGTTAAAAAAATCACGCATCACACCCTTTTTGATGTGTGGCATTGTTTCAGAAACAACGCTAATAAGGTTAATCTCTTTATATTTTGAAATAAGATAAATAAGCTGCATAATAGAATATGTCTTACTTGAAGACGTACCCCCCTGGTTTATAATGAACCGTTTACCCTGATTAAAAGCGGTGATGTTTTTAGAAAATACAGAAGTAACAGCTATTGTACTCATTTATTAATCATTTTCTTTATTTCCTCTGCAGTTTTTTCATCAGCTACGATCACTTTT
>JBAZIG010000199.1:0-3159 GCA_041651955.1 Minisyncoccota bacterium
TCCTTATCAGTTTCTCCCTCCTATGCATGATTGGCGCATAGTCAACGCCATTCCTGGAAGCATAAATCACAACATTTAAGGCACTCTTGAAAATACCCCTGTGTGCCAGCGATCGGATAACAAAGTTGTAATCTTCATAGCTTATTGGCCGTGTAAAGATCATGCAAGTAGTCTAGGTGTTTGTTGCATCCGGGATATTCGCCAGGTTGTAAACTTTCCCATCTCCATCCTGTACATAGCAGTCAGGATAGTTATTGACCACACGTTTGTATGATCCAATCACCTTCGACCACGTGGCGGTAGCAATATCAAACACATAGAGATAATCATACAGCGGATTGATCACTAAGATGCGCCCTCCACCGGTTATATAGTCATATGCGAGTGATGCCCCGGCAGCAAATGTTTCAAAAGACACATATTCGTAAGCCCCCATTAACGCAGGGCCCATATCGACTGTAAGCAGCTCGGCATTCTCCAAAGCGGATACCACACCCGTAATGCTGATCTTTGATGATCGGATATTGTTCTCCCGGATAATTTCAGATATTGCTTCCAGGTTGGCACCAGAGAGTAACGATACGCCCTTGCCGGTCACAAATGCAAGTGCCGTATCCATCTGCATGATGTTTGGGTTAATAACAACATCACGAGAGACAGGCTGCCTCGTCAAATACTTCCCCTCGCTGTTAATCTCCAAAGCCCATATCCCATCGTCTGTGAAAGCGTACAATGGGAATTGCCCAAACTGACCTTGCGAAATAGCCTCTGTGTTAGACGCAACAGCCAGCACCTTACCTACCGGCAACGTGATCCTGGATGACACCGGGAATGCAAATGGGTTTTGGTGCGCAGATATGTATATCGTTTCGCTTCGGCTCTCATAATGGTAGTCATACCGAAAGTTGTCATCAACGGTGCCAAGTGTTGGCGTTCGTAAGTTAGGACTAAGGTAGAATGCTCCATTTAGATACTTGTGCTCAGTAAGCGGGATCCTTATCTCTTGTGCGCCGTTTGCAATATCAGAGGTAAATGTCACGACTTCTTTTGCTCTTGCGTTAGGGTAAAACATATAAGCCTGCGGCCCTACATAAAGGGCATCACTGCTCCCAACTCTCCCATAATCAGCAATTTCATATGCCTGAGACCCATGGCTATATTTGAAACCCCCAAACGGCCTGCTGTTAATGCCGAATAAGTGTAGTTTATGGTTGTATGCATGAGAGCCGGTAGCCGTAATCTTGTCATGAGAAAGATAGTCGTCCTCCATTGGTCTCTGGCTGACAAGAGTATTGAGCTTCTCCATCTTAACGTAAACGCTTGATCGAGCCTGGCTGAACTCAGAGATAGGGATTGAGTCAACCAAAAAGAAATTGGATGCCTCTGCTATTGATCGGAGAATGGTATCACGTGACTTATACAATCCCCCGAACAAATATGATGATACGTTTTCAGAATCCGTCACCCACCCGTTCAGTACTCCATCCTGAACGTATGTATATATCGGCGGGGTAATAAACACATCAATGCTCTGTACAATGTCAGAGTATGATGCTATCGCAGATATGGACTGACTGTAAATTAGCTTAATGGGGTGGTTGAAAAAGATAGATCATTCCTTGTCTATTGACGAACTATCGGTGACAACAGGATCACGTGTGGCTGGCCCGACAGTGAATGGTACGAACCTTGATGGAAGCATAAGGAATGGTGGTGAATGTTTTATTAGTGATCCGTCAAATAGCCTGACAGCGTACCTGACAAAGAACGGAAACACGTGCTTTTGGTTTTCGTGCTGATCTCTGATATGGGCGTTAATTGTTTCTTTTATCTTAGTTGTTATGACTCCCTGAGCCTCCCTGAGTTCCCCCTCGAATGCGCTCCACATCTCGGCGGCTCTCTTATCGCCCAAACGGTAGCTAAGCCAGTCCTTTAGCTGTTCGTCTGTCATCCCATCAATACTATCGGTTCCGCTTACGGCTGAATCCACAAAAGTGCCTTCGGTTGTCTTGATGAAATTGAGATAACTCAACTGGCCTGTGTCACTTGCATTAATCTCAAATGATTTATCGTAAGCATCGATTGGTGACGTCTCCATAGCGAAGCTCAAAACAGGGAACGGGATATCACTTCCGAGGTCAACATATGAATTTGTTGACGTTTTCCATAACGAATATACAATCCCATTGGATGTAGTGATGATAACAGTGTTGCCAATGCAACTAATGTCATAAAAGCCGCTGCCGAGAATAGAAGCCACGTTTCCGATCAGCGAAAATGCTCCGTTAACGAGCTCGTATGCCTTCACAGTATTACCGTCCAGTGAAAGGAAGTGTTCGTATCCCTGGTTCTTGTGAACGAACTTGAATTGGCCTGGTATAGTGCCGATAAGCTCCGGTGGGAGAACTGGTCTCAGCTCTCCCCCGGTTATTGACATGTTCACTACATCTTCGAGTTCACCATCAAACGCATCATGATCAGATGGTAGCCTGGTGATCCCCTTGTATCGTATGTATTTCTTTTCGTTCTGCATAGTTCTTACAGTATATGATTGTATGTAGTTCTTTGTCGTCCTTTTGTATTGATTCACCTATGCGGAATATCCCTTTCCCATGCCCACGAAGCAAAACGGAGGATGCTTTCTTTGAATAGATCCTCAAGGATCTCCCCCTGTCGCTGCTGCCTCTTGCTATTATCCCGGAGGCCCCATCTCCCTTCGCTATGTAAAGTTCATCATATCCATTGTTCCTGTGCATTAGAATCTGCACCCGATCTCCATCACAAAGCTTCATCCTTCTTGCGAGTGATGCCGATATGTGGATCTCTCCAGTGTCGTATGCCCTGATCTTACAGTCAGGTGTTCGAGAAGTAATGTCAATCATTTCTTGAAAATGAAAATGTTCATATTCCTCACCTTTGACTTTTCCACCTTCACTGTTGCTTTATTCCTGTATGACAGCCTCATGGATGCCGTGATAAGCGCAACTGGTGGAGATACAGGCGTAATGTAAAGCT
The DNA here is from genome assembly GCA_041651955.1 of Minisyncoccota bacterium. GTDB lineage: Bacteria > Patescibacteriota > Minisyncoccia > Minisyncoccales > Minisyncoccaceae > UBA2558. Next base: position 3,016 of record JBAZIG010000199.1, read on the forward strand.
TCCCATCCGGAGTTATTCTCACGTGACTTACGAACATTCCAGCATCCTCCATCTCTTTGTCTGCCTTGTGAAATGCGTACTCCCCTGATCCCTTGATGGAGAACAGGAATACTCTACTTCCTACGCTTAACCCAGCTTTAAACG
>JBAZIG010000200.1:0-3132 GCA_041651955.1 Minisyncoccota bacterium
TGTTGTAGTGTTGAGTCAAACTGGTTGGCAATTGTGATAGTTCCAATAATTTCTTCAGTGCTTTTTTTTAAAAATTCTTCTATTGAAGAAGAGTAGTAATAGTTTAGCATGTTGATTGGATAATGTTAATCCCTAAGTGATTCTATGCTGATGAAAATTTCTATGAGCCAGAAATACTGACATTTTGTGCGGACATATGAACAATATAACTAATTCTGGAACAGACACATGTAAAAATAGCACTTATTCAAGAAAGATCAAATCTTTCTTGAATAAAAAATGAATGGTTTAGGTTACCTTATTTATTCTTCTCGAATAACATCCATACCCCATCCAGCAAAAGGCCAATGATCAATATTACTGCCAACATAACCGGTGTTTTAATGTTTTTCTAGCTGGGTATAATATAATATACCAGCTATGGGCAAAAATAATCAGGCAGAACGTCAAAACATGACGTAATGGACAAAAATTGCATACGCAACAAATAGCATTAGGGAAAAACCCCTAGGCTGGTTGAAAACTACTTATCCAGCTTTTCCCTTCTTAAAAAATCTGCATAATTGTAAATACAGAAGGCAAAGCATGTTTCATACATCTGGCGATTGCGTCTAAGGCTGGCCCTGAGTCCGTTTCTTTTAGCCCATTCATATGTCAGATTGATTACTTCTCGTTTCAGCTGATAAAGCTTCATTTTATCAAAGTCGTTATAATGTCTTTTGAATAAAGCAAAAGTGAGATCAACCATCTCCTGGCCTATGGCTTTGGAATCATTCTTGTTTCCAAACGAAAACTCGATGATATCTTCCATAGTCCGGGCAATTTTGGGGGTAATACTTTCTTCGTTGGATGTCAACAGATCGTTTGCCACAGAAACAACTGAGTCATACCAGTATTATTACTGGAAGCGCAAGGCCAGTTATCTTCCAGTAGGAGGTTCTTTTCTTCCCATCAATATCCAGGGCAGCGGTCTTTTGGGAAAAGGGAAAGGGAATAAAAACACACCTCCTGAGAACAGCATTTAGGAGTACATAGTTTTTGGCAATTAAGCGTACATAGATTTAAGCATCAATGGTACAGAGCTTTTGGTGAACGGATATCACCGTTCTGGGTGGGTGGATATAGTCCGTTTTTTACATATTATTTACCCCAAACATTATTTATTGGTACTGCTTGTAAATTTTTACCTCCGAATCCACTTAACACATGCTCTCCCGTGTACAGCAAAATCCCTTTTTTAAATTTATTGCCTGCTAATTGGGCTAGCTTCTTCAAGCCTTTAAAGTCATCTGGTTTCAAGGATGTTTTTGATTTAATTTCGATTCCATAGATCATCTTTTTTTGATCTTCGATCACTAAGTCCACTTCTGCACCTTTGTGCATGCTAAAATGCATTAATTTTATCGGGTCATTGAACCAACTGATCTGTTTCAATATCTCCATGGCAATAAAATTTTCCACAAAATGTCCTGCCTGGGTTCGGTCTTGCAATAGGTCGTCGCCACTATTCTCCAGCTGACACAAAAGTCCGGTATCATTTAAAAATATTTTTGGTGATTTCACAAATTGCCCTTCAGTATTAGGAGTCCATGCAGGAATTTTTACAATCATAAAAACTTGTTCCAACAATGCCATATAACGTTGAAAAGAACTGTTTTTTATTCCTGTCAATCGGGCAATATCAGACATATTTATCGTGCTTCCTACTCTCACACTCAGCAGGTTTAATATTCTAGGCATGTATATGAGACCATCAATATTGGCCAGGTCTCTGATATCTTTTTGCAGGATAGATTCCAAATAGACCTGTAACCATTTTGCTCTTCGGCTTTCAGATAAACGGTTAACGACTTCGGGATATCCCCCCCGTCTTATCAGTCCAATGATCTCCTCCCAACGGGTAGGAATAGATTCAAAGTTTTTTTCATCGTTGATTAAGATATCCAGAAATACACTTTTTCTTCCATTTATTTCATCAACAGAAAATGGCCAAAGATGGTGTGTTTCGATTCTTCCGGCCAATGAATCGGCTACTTTGGGTTGAAGCATCACATTGGCAGATCCTGTGAGAATGATTCTACGATTGCGATTGTCATCAATCAGTTTCTTGAGACTTAAAAATATCTCAGGTGCACGTTGCACTTCATCAATAATTACATTCTCGCCAATATCCAACAAGAAACCCATTGGATCTGATTGAGCAGCAGCTAATACCGACGGATCATCTAAGGTGACATAACTACCTGAAAAAATCCCATCTTTCAATAACTGTTGACAAAAAGTGGATTTTCCAGTCTGTCTTGCTCCTGTTATCATTACCACCGGCGTGTCTTGCTGTGCTTTCGATATCTGCGTATATATAAATCGTTTAATCATGTCTATTTTACTGCAAATATATCAATTCGTGGGTAAATATGGACAATTTCGTGGGTAAATATGGAATATATTTTTCACGGAGACGTGCTAATTATAAAATACCGCCAATACTTTTAAATTGGGAACGCTGTTTAAACTTGTCAAATCTTTGAAATATTGGCTCGATCTGTTGAGTATGGTCTCAATCTCGATCTCTTTATCGGTTATCTCCACCGTGTAGAGTTCTTTGTTTATTTGATGCTCTCTCAGGAAATCGACAAACTTTATCTGTCTGTCCGCCAATCCACCACTCCTGTGCATGGGTACCACAAAAAGGTCGGAGAGAATGGATTGTCCCAGATTATTGGCTACCAAACCCTGAATCAGATAGTAAGCCATATGCTTGGGCAGGAGATTGATTTTGGAAACGAATGCCACATCTTTATCGACCGACGCTTCTAACTGCGTCATCAGATAACGGACTACCGGGTGAAGCTCATAGAGCATCTGAAATCTGGCCCACTCGCCTTTTCGTTTGCGCGCATCGCTAATCGCTTTTTGCACATCCTCCCTTTTGAGTGAGAGTTTATACACATCACCAATCCTTCCGGGTTTTGCTTCTTTGGGCAAATCGTAAAGTATCCGATCAAGTTCAGGAGAGTTCTTCACCTCAAGAAGATCACCCTCAATACAGGCATTATCTGCTGCGGAAGCTTCTCAAAAATCCAGATTCTCTCTTTGCTCCCGGATATTATTACAATTGCAATTGTCCCGGGA
>JBAZIG010000201.1:0-3114 GCA_041651955.1 Minisyncoccota bacterium
CCATATCTCCAAATGAGTGTTCATTATCAGTTCCATATCCCTGGTACTGTGCCTGAATCCTTTCGGCCTGTTCCCGGGTGACGCCTTTGGCTGCCAGTTCCATGAGCATCTGTTGCTGCGAGGCCCCGGTGGCCTGCAACCGCTTGACTTCGTTAACGACCTGCTGGTCACTCAGCTGCCCGTATGCCACCACTGCCACCAATAGAAACACGGCAGTACTAAGAAGGGTTCTAAAAATTCTCATATGAAAAACGTTTGTATAAATCTTTTAAATATCTTATTAATGTAGGCAATTTTTCTTCCGACATAAACTTATAATTATTTCTTTTACCTCAGTAAGAGAAACTACATCTATTCCCTGTTTCATGGGCCATCCTTTTTCAATGGGCAAAACAACAAACGTATGTATTGGCGAAACATCTTCTATAGCATTATAATTGCCCTTTGAAAGCGTTGGTGAAAGACCCGATTTACACTCTATAGCAAATACAGAGTCATATATTTTCATTACAAAATCAATTTCAGCTCCGTTTGCCGTTCTGTAAAAATAAAATTCCGCTTCCGGAAATACCCCTTTCAAATTTGACATTACAATTTGTTCCCAGATAGTACCAAATGACGGATGGGCAGAGAGGGCATCAAAATTATATAGACCAAGCAGCGCAGCGGTAATTCCCGAGTCAGAAATATACACTTTTGGTGCTTTCACTAAACGTTTACCCATATTTGAAATATACGGAGCCACAATCTCCACCATAAATGTGCTTTCCAATAAATCTATATAATTTTTTACTGTAACAGATGATACATTTAATGATTTCGCAAAAGTTGAATAGTCTGCTGTTTTCCCATTATTGTGCGCCAACATTTGCCACAACCGTCGCATGGTCGCAGGAGCAAATCCTTTCCATTGCAATAAGTCCCTTTCCAAGAAAGTAGAAATAAAATCCTGTCGCCATTGAAAAGATGATTTTTCGTCTTCCGCCAAAATGCTACGGGGAAAACCTCCCTTAGCAAAGTAATCATATAGCGTGTATTTGTTTTCAATTTCTTCCAGCAAAAAAGGGGTCAATTTTTTGTAGTGTATCCTGCCTGCAAGCGACTCTGAAGACTGCATAAGCATATCACGCGAAGCCGATCCCAAAACCAAAAAGATTCCATTAACACTCCATTGATCTGCCAAAAATCGTATGAGAGGAAACAACTCCGGTTTGCGTTGAATCTCATCAATACATATCAACTTGCCTTTTTGCATAGATAAATACCATTCGGCATCTTCCAGTTTTGAGAGATCGGAAGGACGTTCAAGATCTAGATAAACTGTGTTTGCATTCTCTGGAAACATGTTTTTCACCAATGTAGATTTTCCACATTGACGAGGCCCAATAATAGCAACAACAGGAGTCCTGCTCAAAGATTGTATGATACTTTTCTCTATGGTTCTTTGAATGTACATTCAATAAATTACATTATTTTACCATGCAAATATAAAACTATATTTTAAATTTACCTGCATTACCACTTACCCACGGCCACCAGTATCTTCACCACTTCTTTGATCACCGTTTCAATGGCATCCAGCGCTTTGGGGACTTTGTTCATACGGGTGACCCGGGTGCGGATGCGTTTGGACAATTGGTTCAACCGGGCTGTCACCTGCTCCATGTCTTTGTACACCTCTTTTTCCAGTTTCTTGAGTAGTAAACGATTCCCTGCTCCCTTGATAAGGGAAACCTCGCGCCCGCGGAGGGAAGGACCCATTGGCTTTGCCAATGGGAGGCGTTTCCCGTTCAACCCTCCTCACTCCTCACATCTCACTCCTAACTCCTCAGTACATCATTCCGAATAGCCAAAGTGGTATTTTGTTTTTGTGTCCTATTTCGAGATCATCGGAAACTACAAAACTGTTTGGAATATCCTTTATCTGGTCAAAAGCTTTTCGTTTGCCTCCTACTTCAAAAGTATATTTATCCACAATAAAATCGCCCTGGTTTGCCAGTGACAGGTTAGAAACAGCTTTCAACTGATTCACAAAAAAAGTTTCTCTTGCACTACCGATATTTGGGTTTTCACCAAAAATAAACGATAAATTTGTATTGTTGAGCAACACTTTATCGGGTTTTGTCAAATCTCCTATAGTTTTACTCTTAAAAGAAACAAGATTTAGCAATTTTGCATTAGCCAGCAACGATAGATATTTGACAGTAAGATTTCTATTCGTATCTATCGCATCACTTAACTCTTTGATGTTTGGCGTGTAGGGCACTAATGTGGAAAGAACCGCCAGCAACTTTTTCAATTTATACCGTGAACCAAATTCAATATTCTCGACAGCCGGAATATCAACGTTAATTACATTGTTTATAGCTTCTTGCAGTTTGGTTTCGTATTTTTTCACGCCTTCTTTGTAAAACAAATAATAGCCGTTTCTTAGATATTTTTTGAATAACGGCATTATTTTTATACCCTCAGTAATCTGCATGGCTATATTTTGATGATTTTCAATAATTTCTTCTAATGACAAAACAGGAAAATCACCGATATTTTCAAACTTCAAAAATTCTCTAAACGAGAGGCCTTCGAGCGTTTCATAAACAACCCTTCGTGACAAATCTGCCGTTGAATTATATATTTGTAAAAGCGACGAACCAGTAAATACAATTTTTAGTTTTGGAAAGCTATCGTAAGTGTTTTTGATTTCTTTTGCCCAATTGGGATAGTGGTGAATTTCATCTAAAAATAAATGCGTTCCGCCATTCATATAGAACTCATCGGCCAAATCAAAAATAGTATGATTGGCAAACCAAGTATTGTCCAGACTCGCAAAAAGGGCCTCGTCCTTATTGGCGAATGTTGTTTTAATATGTTGAAGCAACATCGTGGTCTTCCCAACTCCCTTCGCCCCAATAATTGCTATACAATGCTCGTCCCAATCAATATTCCGATAGAGGTATCGATACATTTTTGCATTAGTTTCCTGCAACAATCTCAGATAAATTTTCACTAAACTTTCCATATCGGTAAAGATGCAAAAATGTTTTTTATAAATAGCATTTTATACGAATAATTGCTCTTTATAAGTAGCACTCCTCACTCCGCATTATCAAAACTACC
>JBAZIG010000202.1:0-3108 GCA_041651955.1 Minisyncoccota bacterium
AAGAGTTAGTATTTCGTGTGGAGCAATATTGAATTTTGTGCTCTTTTCGATTACCTGTGCATTAAAATCATCGGCAATATGATTCTCAAGAAAGTTTAATTTCCTCACTGTATGAATGTTTTTTGGTAAATGAAGGGTAATCTGTTGATTATTTCCTTCGACTTCCACTATTCGAATAACAAGTTCATCAGTATCCTCAGCCTTTTTTATGCCAGTCATATATACCCCTTCAGCCTCAAGAGAAAGTAATGATTCTGACTCAGGCCGAGTAGCATGAGTCTTTACTAATGCCAAAGAAGGTGGCTCGTTCGCTTCAATTGGAAGGTTAAAATCATCACCTTCGGTCCAGACACCATTCTTCCAGTCTTCCTGATGAGGAAATAAAGCATAGCTTATGTTAAATTTGCCTAAGTTGGGATAGATGTCGGGGGATCCTGCCGCACGCATAAGTGTGATACGAAGATCTCCGTTGTGATACGAATGCCCGTATTTAGTCTTGTTCAACAAAGCAACACCTATTTTTCCATCGGAAACATCAACCCATTTTTGAGCCGGTACTTCTTGCCCATCTTCCAATTCTGGGTCAACACCATAAATTATGCTTTGTGAATTTAACCATGAAGGAGCGTCCTTACCATTAATCTTCCCATCTATCGGACGTTCGACTACGTTGTAGGGAACATTTGAGAAAAATCTGGGAGTTTCAAAATTCAGGGGGAACAAAGCACGTAACATCGGTGAATCAGTACTGTCGTTTCCTGTTTCAAGCCAATGTATTTCCATATCATACTGAATCCTCGGATAAGATTTATATATATAGGTTCTTTCGATGAATCTGGATTTACCCCATGTTTTCACTGTCTCAATGCAGGCACGGACAGGCCCTTTTTCTATCACTTTTACACTTTCGATATTCTCAACATCTTCGCTGTTTACTATTTTATTGATTGTCCATGATTTCATTCCTCCTTTTCTGTCTTCTAGATACATTCTTAACTGATTGAGTTCAGATCCTTGCTTTACATATTCAAAGTTGCTCCTTTTATCGAAAAGGCTTGTTATCCCTCCAGTTTTCTGGTTAAACTTAATACTGAAGAAATCTGTTTCAAAGGTGTTATCATTCCGTAAAAGAGAATTAATATCATTACCCGTTTGCGTAACATCAACATAATAGGTCTTATAACCACCCGCCGGGAAGGAATCGTCAATAAACTGAACTTTTGTGGTGAACCCGGGAGGTGTTGATTTTGAATAGACAATTTGTGCTGGATATTCTTTGCCTGAGGCATCTCTAACCAGAACTGTTGCAGTATTTAAAGTTTCTGTGCTTAAGGATGACTGATAATTGGGATCAAGAAAATTCACATTTGCATCCCCTTTTTGATCTTGGTTCAATTTATCTACCGGTGTAAACTTTAGACCATAATAATTATCTCCCCAGGAACTTACTTTTACAGAAGCTGGCTCCTCATGTGAGTAAACTGTTGCTTCAACAATAGCTTTTCTTTTAAAAGGTAATAAATTATACGCTACTACCGGTTGCCCCAAATTTTTTTGAAACGCAACTTCATCAGCCATCTTTAAAAATGCACTGTTTTTAAGCTCTTTCGATTTCCTTTCAATTTCTATATATCTGGCTACAGCATCACGATTAGCTTCATAAATAGCCGACCCGGGAAGAATATCATGAAACTGATTAAACAAAACAGTTTCCCACAGTTCATTCAACTCATCCTTAGGATAAGGATCTCCGTTAATCCAACGTAATGTATTAAAAAATTCGCTTCCGTATAAAGAATTTTCACTGTTGCGATTTCCTGATTTTATTTCTGAAACTGTCGTATAACAACCTTCAAAAATAAACTGCATCTCTCCATGATGGGTTGGACGGTTGTTCATTTCTTCTGATGCTTTTTTAAAAAAATCGTTTGCTGTAGTGAACTTTACAGCGGGATAGTTTGGTAATTTATCTAGTTCATGAACCATTTCAATATTTGCTCTGGTAGGGCCGCCACCATGATCACCAACACCTGTAATCTGCAAAATGCGGTGTTTATTTATATCGAATTTATCCAGCTCATCTTTTAATTGCGGTGTGATATCACCGTTATATGTGTCATTAGCATAACAGAGTACAGTAGATCCATCAGGGCCTTTCCACCAAAATGTTCCTTTATAAGGTTTACAGCGATGAAAATAATAGTAATTGAGTCCTGATAGTTTCAACATTTGAGGCAACTGAGATGTGTGGCCGAAATTGTCTGGCAACCATCCCACTTCAGCAATACGTCCAAAATGTTGTTGAAAATAGCGTTGTCCAAACAAGAAAGATCGGGCAAGAGCTTCTCCTGAAGATAGGTTTGTATCCCCTTCTGTCCACATTCCTCCTATAGGTTCTAATCGACCTTGTTTTACATACTCTTTTATTCTGTCAAAAAGAGTTGGATCAACTTTTTCTACAAATCGATAGACTGCCGCCTGGCTTTGAACCATGGTAAAATCTGGAAATTCATCCATAAACGAAACCGTTTGACGTAAATTGTCGTTTGCCATTTTCATAGTCTCGAAATAGGTCCATAACCAATTCATATCCATGTGAGCGTGTCCCACAACATGGATTGTGTCATTTTTTTTACTATTTGCCTCATTTTTGGTTGTTGATTGTTTCAACATATTTTCACCACTCATAGTAATTGGAATACAACACAAAATTCCGATGAGTGCCAAAGAAAAAACAGATTTTGTCCTCATAATATAATTATTTAAAATGTTATCACTTTTATAGTCTTCCTTTTGATTCCCGTAAAAAATAAAAGGGAAAATAGAGGCTACCTAGATTTGAAATATAAACTAATAACGTTTCACAATTAAAATGTTTCCATAAGAATAATTAATTGAGATGTTTACAGAATTTAGCTAAACCGGTCGACTAAATCAATCTATAATTTCACGAGTGTCCGGTTAAGTAAAAAGCGGGATTTCCTCTTGTTCTTCATCTTTTTGTAGTTGCATCATCCAACTGGGGAGTATCAGTACGATTTACTCAAACAACAATACAGTTTCATTCGTTGAAGTGGTACTTTTTAGCTGTTGTTATCAACTAAGGCA
>JBAZIG010000203.1:0-3107 GCA_041651955.1 Minisyncoccota bacterium
TGTAAAATACTATGAGGAGGGCGTAGAAGCTTTAGGGCATTCTCGCCCTTTTTTACACAACAGGGCAGGCGGTTTTATATGAATATTAATGCAATGATCCGAATTGCAGTAACTGGAAGCCGAGGTAAAAGCAGTGTTGTAAGGTTGCTTCATAGTGCATTTGCCGCATGTGGTTTAAAATGTCGCAGCAGGATAACAGGAGTAATTCCACGTGAACTGTATGCTGGAGATGAATATCCAATTCTTCGAGCCACCGGTGCAAATGTAGCCGAACTAAAATGGTGGCTTTGCCAACTTCCGACAGACACACAGGTAATAATTTCAGAAAATAGTGCTATATCACCGGAATTGCAATCCGTTTGCCCGGACATTATGGCCCCAACAATAACTGTGATTACCAATACCAACCCAGACCATACGGCACAGTGGGGCAATGATGAAGAAAGTGTCCTTTCCTCTCTTTCAGGAGCACTTCCAAACGGCGGCACTATCATATTGCCAGACACCTTGGCAAATCGTTGGGACATGAGATTGTTGGCAAGGAAGAAAAAGCTTAATCTAGCTCCTGTGAAAGAGATGAGAGAATTTAAGTCACATCTTTCAATAAATGTTCCTCTTGCACTTGAAGCATGCAAAATCTCCGGTCTGAATATAGATAAGGTATTATGCTCATTTAATGCATTAAAACCTGATATAGCTGATTCTTCGTTGCTTATAGTTGGCAGTGGCGAACTCGCCTTCGCATTTTCAATAAATGATATAAAAAGCACCAAAGATTATTTCCATACTTTAAAATGGCTGCCTGCCGATACTACACTCATATATAATCACCGCCACGACAGGTGGGACAGGCTTAAAGCCTTTGATGACTGGATCAGCCAAAACGGATGGAAGAGGATCCATATAATTGGTGACATCCCCTTCCTGCCTCACCTGTTTAAATATTACACAAAAATTAAAAGCCTGGAATCCATGGCAAACCTGATAACATCGGCTGGACGCTGTTTTGGCTGCGGCAATACAGTTTATGGACTTCCTCTGGCATTTAAACTTGCGCTTGAAGATGGAACGTTAAAAATATGAACGGCAATATTACTCTGATCTTGGCAATAGGAATAACCTGTTCAATCCTATGGGAAAGAAGGACCGGATTGGGCAGCGGGGGGCTCATTGCACCTGGAGTTATTGCGCTTTCACTTTACAACCCTAACAGGATCGCAATGGGTTTTTTTATTGCATTTGCAGTTTGGGGTTTTCTAGAAGTAGCTGTTCGTTTTTTTAATCTTTATGGACGTACACGAACTGGTCTTGCTATGCTGCTTGCACTTGCATGTCTGGCTGCAACAGGACATTATTCTCCTGACCCATTTTGGTTTGGATGGGTAATCCCGGGACTGATAGCAGCGGATATGCAAAGACAGGGAGCCATTCTGACCATATGCTCAGCTTTCATCTGTTCTTTTACAACAGCATTTACTATTCAATTAATTTCTATCTTCGCCGCTTGGTAGGTTCATATGAACAGCCTCGACCTTCAAAAATACCAGAAAAAAATAAATAACTTGAGATACCGCACAGTTTTGTTTTTGTTTTTAATAACTCTTCTGATGGCTGTTATCTGGATAAAAGGCGGAACTTCCCTTTCTCAGTACGAACAAAGGCTTTATTATACTGTTTTAGCAGCTGAGTCTGAACTGTGGCAACATAAAGGATCATTGCAAAAACTAAATCCTGACACAGATACGTTCAGAACAGGTCTGATAGGGCTTGAATGGAGCCCTCTAAGCACGACTTTGGGAGATTTGCCAGCAAAAAGGACGGCTTGTGACCCTAGATGGTCAATAGTAGTTTCACGTTGGCTTGATCGCCTTAATGTTAAAAAAGGAGACAGCGTGGTCTTACTCTCCTCATCATCGTTCCCTGGTCTGATACTTAACGTACTTGTAGCACTAGAATCATATGGAGTCGATACACATATGGTCCTTTCTCTGGGGTCGTCTACATGGGGGGCGAACGATCCGGAAATGCCCTGGCCTGCAATTGCCTCTTACTTGAGAACTAAAGGAATGCTGCATACTAAAGAAAAATACATTACGCTTGGAGGAAATAGGGAAGTTGGCGGCGGCATTAGTGAAGAAGGTATGTCAATTATGAGGAAAATTGCCAGGGACAGCCAGACACCTTTAATTATAAAAAATAACCTGCAAGAAATGATTGAATGGAAAATGCAGATCATCAACGAAATTAAACCTGTAGCTGTAATAAATATTGGAGGAGGCCATGCGGCTATGGGAAATGATGATATAGTTACTGGACTCGATCCCGGATTACATCTTTCAGAAAGCAAAATGGCTGGAAACGGTGTAGTGGGTATGTCACTTGCAGCCGGTTACCCTGTAATACATCTTTTAAACATTAAACAACTCTCTGTCGCAAGTGGTATCCCATACGATTCGGCGCCAATGCCTTTCTTGAGAGCAAGAAATAGTGAAGCATTTGCAGTATCAGGGGTTGTCATATTTTTTCTCGCACTCTATTTCTTTAAACGCTGGGATATAATGAAATAACTACATTAAAAGATTAGAAAATCATTTTCTTGACTATTATAAATAGCATAGAATTTAATTATCTGGAGGCTCAACATGCAAAAACCTCCAGATAATTATTAAATAAAAAATTAGTTAGATAGCTATCGTAATTTTAATAAAACTGCCCTAATTACACTATGCCCTCCAGCTTATCCGCCCACCATTGAGCAAGTTCGGCCCTTTTGTTTCATTACGATCCAGAAAAGCCATTAACCACCATCCTGTATTTTCCATGTCTGATTTTCTTCTAAAGGTTCATAGTTCATCTGATTTGCGTAATATTATTCTACATAAGTTCTACATATTGTTCTGATAGGATTACTTCGTAATAGAGAAGTCAGAAAAAAAGACAGGAGACAGATCATATGGAGAAAGAGAAAAATTCAGGATCACAGATGTTGTTGATCATCTTTATCGTCGCCATTGCAGCATTCGCGTTTTACATAGGATCTCCGTGCCATTAAATCTGGCACTTAAAAGGGAGGCATTTTTTAATGGACAGATCGGTTACTAAAAAAG
>JBAZIG010000204.1:0-3084 GCA_041651955.1 Minisyncoccota bacterium
CACGAACTCGCCCAAACAGACGGGATTCTTCTGCTCATAACACCAAATAATCGCATTCCAGGTGCTTACCAGCTTATGAGCCGTGATACCAAGCTATTGGGTATTCCTCATATCGAGGGACAATTGTACAATCATCCATCCGGTTTTTTGGCAGTTTATCCCGATTTTTCTTCGACATTGAAACATGCGGTTGAAATTATCAATGATTATGTATAATCTCCTGTTAACAAATCATATATTATTAGTAAATTTAACAATCAAAAAAATAATAAAATGACAAATTATCTGATAAAACCAATAGGCAACGTTGACATTGAGATAACAAATAAATGTAAATTCAAAAAATTGAATTACTGTAAACGTCCTGATATTAAGAATTCATTAGACAAAGCAAGAATTGATGGAGAAAAATTATTGAAGCAACTTGAAGAAAATAATAAATTAATAGAGTATCTCGAGTTCCCGATAATCAATAAAGGAACTGTTTTTTGCAAAAAATATTTCAAAGAACAGCCATTTACGCTTCTTTTTGTTCTTACAGATCAGAAAAACAAAGATCATGATGCCGATACTGTTTATTTTGGGGAAATAATTAAACTGTGTGAAAAAAAGATTAGGAATTCTTATAATATTAAGTTAGGTTTTATTACATTAACAAACGATTTAAGTGAGTTTAACAAAAACTATGATGAATTAAGTCAATACTTCAATAATGAAAAAGAAGACATAATCAAATTCGATTATTCTGATGATGAGGTTGTTGTGTTTACTCAGGCTGGTCTGCCAGAAACAAGGGTGGCTTTATTGCTTCACTGTATTCAGCGGTTTTCAAAAGAAGTTGTTCAAATTGCTGCACCTGTTGATTCGAAAGAAGCAATTGGACAAAACTTCCCAAAGGAGTTTAGAGAGAATCTGCGAAAGAATATTTTTCCTCATGCCCTTAAAGAAACACTGGCCATTATCTCGGCAAAAAATTTGTCACACACCGATGGAAGTCATATAATGCCATGGGTTGCGAAAAATAAATTTTCTGGAAACGAAATTTTTGCAACATACAATGAATACCTTAAAAATACGATGGATCTGACTGCTGATCTAATCGGGGGAATGGGCAAACAATCTTTAATCAATTACAAATTTAGCGATATTGCCTCATATCTGAACGACTTATTCACGTCATTTCTTGGTAAGGGACTTACCGACGGGCAAGGTGAGGCCCAAATTAGTATAGATGATAACTTAAAAAATATGACCATTTCTTTGCCCGGAGGCGAAAATGGCAAGAATGCGTTGGTGGTTATCCTTAAAAACTTTTTTAGGAACCTATATAAACATTCCTGCCCTAATAGTGCTAATAAATATATAGGAAAACTGCAACTTGAAGAATGTGAATCAGATGAATTTTACAAAATTAGTCTAACAGAAGTAAGTAAAGGATATAATGAAGAAACCGTAAATAAAACGATCAAGAAGATCAACTCACTTATTTCTGAGACAATACTAAATGAGGATTTGACAAAAAGAGAAACCGGCTGGGGTATTATGGAAATGAAAATTGCAGCGGCCTATATTATCGGCCTACCGATTGATTTATTCGAGAGAGTCGTGATTAATGGTGACGAAAAATATCCACTACCGTTTATTAAAGCTTCAAAAAAAGAAAACGGTGATGGCTGTTACAATTTAAAATACACCTTCTATTTATTGAAATCCAAAATTGCGCTCATTGAAAACAATAAGGATTTGTTAAACAGCCCCATGGACCTTCCAACGGGTTTCAATTGGCAGGATGGAAATGGAAAAAAAAACGTAAGGTCCAGGCATGAATTCTTTATTCGTCTTACAAAAGGGAAAGACGCGATGAAACTTAAGGCCTCCAATATTAAACAAATCTATTTCAATTCGAAAGACGAAATGACTAAATGCCTGTCTGAAAGCGCGTTAAAGAGCAAATGGGTTGCGGATTTTCAAAAGAAGAACGGTGCTGATAATATCAGAGTTTGCGCATTATGGAAGGATAGTGCTATTAGCGATAATTGCGATCAAATCAAGAAATACTGTGTCTTTGATGATCATGGTTCGTGGCATGAAGCGAATAGTGCTATTTCATTGAAAGATTTATACTATTACGAAAAATTCAACTCTTCGGAAGAACCAAAGCATTTAGTATTAAAAGATGCTATGCAGAATTCTATTGAGATCAAAGATGAGTCAAGAGCAATCGAAACAGTTTTAACCAACATTGCCATTATCGATGAAAGGATACAGAAGGATGCTTTAAATACTAAAGACAAAGATTTAAAAGATCTAAAGTTATTCGATCTTTACAATCTGAAGAAAGTTTATATCCCTTCTCCATACCAAGATCATAATTGTGATGATGTTCCGTTCAAGAATTGGGCTTTTAAAGAATTTGATGGTGATAAATGTTCCTTAAATATTCTTATGTATGGGACTGAAAAAAACGAAGGAGCTTCTAGATTTGAATTTTTGGCAAAAATGTTGAAATATTATTTCAATGAGAAAAATTGTCACTATGTTGTATTGCATCTCTCTGGATTTGAAACGATTGTTAAAGAGAGCTTTGATTATCTAAAAGAAAGGATTACAGATTACAAGGAAAATAATATTAATAAAGCTTTTTGGTATTTACTTAGTGCCAGTGAATTAGGAGGGGTTATAAAAGACAAGAGTAAGTATCTTGTTTTGACTTCAGGAAAAGGTACGACCGCAACAGTACCTGACGGCTCGTACTTTGTATCATTCGGCAACCTAGAGTTTGCTCTTAAAAAGAACAAATATGAATTGGTTAAACTACTCAATAGCATACGTAAATTAAAAAAATGATCTCTTATGAACTATGTATTTATTTTTAAAAATGACGATGCACTCAAGGGTGCTAAAATTAATATCGTTAGTTTGAATAATCCGGTTAAATCTATTTCTGATACAAAAATCTACTTTTTTGATGACACGTATGGAATCAGTAAAATATTAGATTTAAAAATCGAAGACTTGAATAATGAGAATACATATGTGGTGCTTCATAATAGAACGCAACAAACATTACGGCAGGACTTTAAG
>JBAZIG010000205.1:0-3082 GCA_041651955.1 Minisyncoccota bacterium
ATGAAGGATAACTGAATGACTCCCAATAAAAACTCTTTTACCGATATGTGCTGAAGCAACATTCACATAACCTGTAATTGTTGAATAATCATCAATTGTAGAGTCTTGTCCAATCATCGCGGAGGCAATATTAACAAAGTTACCTATTTTCACACAATCTCCAATCATAGAACCACTGGTAACAATACAGCCTTCTCCAAATTCTGAATATTTATAAACATTAGCCTTAGGACTAATTAAAGTTACAAATTTAGCATTTTTCTCTTTTAACAATTTCGTTACTGCTTCTTTTGCCCTTGAAGAAGCAATTCCTATTGCAAAAACTTCGTTATCCTTAGGCTTCCAATCACGAATACTACCAATAACTTTATATTCACATTCTATTCCATCTAAAGCATTTAGATTATCATCAATAAAGCCCTTTATTGTCCAATTTGGGTTATCTATTTCTTTTATTAAATACAATGCCTCCCTTCCAAATCCACCGGCACCTACTATTATTATTTCTTTCATAGTAATATATTTCAAAACTTTATTAATAATATTTCTCAGTAACTTCGAGCCAATGCCATTAATATAACATCATGATATTTCCCATTTTTATATTGATCATTTCTTAAAATGCCTTCTTGAAGAAATCCAATTTTATTGTACATAGAACCGGCTCTTTTTTTATCACTCAAAAGAGACAAATTTATTTTCCTGATATTTAACTCATCAAAAGCATAATCTATCATGAATTTTGTGCACAATGAACCGTAACCTTTTCCTTGATTATCTTCACCAGCAATTAGTATGGCAAATTCAGCTTTTCTAACCCTGAAATCAATATTATAAAGGCCAACATGTCCTATGACTTTTGAATCTCCCAAGGTCTGAATCAAATAAAGGACTTCATTTTTGTTGTTGTTATGAGATATTATCCAGTTTTCAATATCTATTTTTGAATATCCGTTTGAGAATCCGCCTAGTAAGGATGCAGCATTTCTATCATTTTTAATTTCATACAATGCATCTACGTCATTCAAGTCGGCTTTTCTTAAACAGATTTTGTTGTCTAAAACTATCATGATTTTAAAATATTGAAGGTTATAAACTATGCACGGTATAAAGGAAAAAATGATGATTTCGAATTGAAATCTACATCTTTTTCCTTCCTGATCTCAACTAATTGGTCGTATATCTCGGGTAATATAATTTGTTTCCCAATAGAAAACTGTATACCTGATTTTCTATTAAAAGCCTGTTTGAACTTGTATAAACCATCTTCACCGGAGCCAAGCCCACCGCCCAAATGAAAGCTTTCGAACCCTTGCTCACAACCCCAACGAGCAGCTTCGTACAATAAAAGATTAGTTGGTGCCAGGGGTCTAAACTCATATTTGGCACCGGATAAATGGTAATGCATCCTATTATCAGCAAACAAAATAATGGACATTGCTATAATTTGATTATCAAATTCAGCATAGAACATTTCATAATTGTCGTACAGATCAGTATGAATGGATTTGTAAAAATCCATTCCAAAATAATAATAATCCTCAGCTTGGTCATGATCCATCGTCCCATTATAGATTTCCATAAACTTATCGAATAATGAAAAATCTTTTCCATGCTTTATGGTAACACCTTTTTTAATGGCTTTACGAATGGCAGTCCTATTCTTAGGAATGATATTATTCCAGATTACCTCTTCCGAATGTAAATCCATCTCTATGGTCTTACCCAAATCAATTACGTTTGTAATTGATCGAATCTGATTTGCATTTTGCAACTGAGGATGATAACGATAAAAGACAGAAACAATATTCTCATCTTTTAATTTATCCCGGTAAATACCCTCAAATTTTCTGAGTGACTCAGCATCCAGTTTTCCTTCAAAAATAAAACCACCATAACCATATGGGGTTACAATATCGAATAATGTATTTGGTTTAAATTTATTCTTAAAATATTCATTTTGCGAAATATCTCTTTTCATCATAACACATATTCCCCGAATATCATCATCATGGTAATAGAATAACAAGGGTATTCCATCTCCGTGAATATAAAAACCCTTTGAATAACCACTCAAATAATAAATATCATATCGGGCAAATGATTTCACAATTGTGTCCCAATAATCAGAATTATCCAATGTAATAATTTCAAACATCTTCAAGTGCTTTTGTTATAGCGCTTTTTAAAATCAGCATATCATCGTTGCTGTATCTCCCATCACAAGCAATGGACAACATTCTATCACTAATATCTTTAGAATCTACTCTATCTTCCGGTATATCCCATAATACTGCGGGATAAATATTATTTGCAATCAAAATATGTTTAAAGACATTCCTATCAAAAGGATTGTAAAAGATCAAAGTATATGAAAAATTGTTGCATTTTCCCGATTCTCCTTTTAAGATAAAAAACATATCAGATTGAATTTCTGCTAAAATATTCCAGTTCAGTTGTTTCTGATGCAACCAACCTTCCATATCGAAATTGACCAAATAAGAATAACAATCTTCCGCAATTGGAGCAATTTGTAAGATATCAAATTCTGACTCCGTCTCCAAGAAAAGTTTTCTAAACAAACCTTTATCAATAATTTTATCAGAAAGATAATCCTTCTTCAGTTGCATTGCCGTCCAACGCTTGTAAGATAGTTGAACATTCAATTCAGACTGTTTAGGCAATATCGGTAAATTGTGATTTTTTGGCGACCATAATATTCCACCTTCTGAGATTGGCAGAGTCTTCCTCAATGAAGCAATACACCAGTCAGCATTGCTATTCAATGGCCAATCTCCAATAAGATCATGAGAATGATCTTCTATGACAGGAACTTTTAAAATGCTATTATCACGGAACTTTCTGTTCCCAAAATAATTCATTCTAAAAAGCACATCACCCTCTAAAAACTGTAGTTTTGATATTTCTGCATCATCATTCAAAAGAGGGTTGTCATTATAAAAACAAATTTCAATATCGTTCTTTTTGACGGAATCAATAATCTCATAACAGAAATATTCCGGCATCCATATCCGCTTCCATTTTTCTTGCAAGATTAATGCATCAATCGCTTGTCTACCAT
>JBAZIG010000206.1:0-3061 GCA_041651955.1 Minisyncoccota bacterium
TTTATCGGTTCAACGAAGCGGGCAACCCGGAGCAGACCAATCGACCATCAGAATCAGAGGTGTTAGCAGTTTTTCCGGCACACAAGATCCTCTCGTTATAGTAGATGGCATTGAAGGTGTAAATTACAACGTGATTGATCCGAATGAGATTGAAAGTGTCTCCATCTTGAAAGATGCCTCTGCAACGGCAGTTTATGGTGTGAGAGGGGCTAACGGTGTCATGATCATTACTACTAAGAGGGGGCAATCAGGCGCTCCTAAAGTCAGTTACTCATATGAGTATGCAGTGCAGGAGTTTAGCGATGTAAGACATAGCATGAACGCGGTGGATTATGCGACACATTACAACCTTGCCCAATCATACGATGGCTACATTACAGGCGCTTATAATCCCCATTTTTCTAATGAAGCTATTGAGAAATTCAGAACTCACGAGGATCCCGTTTTTTATCCCGATGTAGACTGGTTCGCGTATATGTTTGACAAAACCAGCGGCCAACAACGGCATAATTTTAACATCAACGGCGGTACCGATAAAATCAAGTATTTTGTTTCTTTGGGTTATTTCACGCAGGAAGGACTAATTAAACATACACAAACGATTACTGATTATGATGCGGGGATCAAGTTTGAAAGATACAATATTCGCTCTAACTTCGATTTTAACATCACGGATCGACTCTCGTTGAATGCCGACATTTCTACTCAGATTGAGGACAGGTCGGGCACCAATACTCCCGTCACAAGATTATTTGAACAAGTTTGGAGATCTAACCCGATGGATGCCCCTAAACTCAAAGATACAGGTGGAAGATATGTGGTATTGGATACTAAAATGGATCCCGGCAACCCCATAGACTATTTGATAAGTTACGGTTATAAAAGAGACTACAGCAATTATTTGAACGCATCAATACGGTTAAATTATGAATTAGATCAAATTACCAAAGGGTTATCAATACGGGGTCTAATTTCATATAATAATTATTATCAACAAGCCCAATATTATTCAAAAAACAAAGAATCCTATTCGGCGATAAGATTGAATGACGGGACAATTAATTACATTCCGATAACAGAACCATCTCCTTATGGATTCAGTGAATCAATGGGTAAAAACAGGAAAATTTATTTTGAAACAGCTCTTGATTACAATCGTAAATTTGGACTTCATAATGTAGCGGGGTTGTTGCTTTATAATCAAAGTAAGTTTCATTCTCCAAATCTCGCATATCTTATTCCTAATGGATATCAGGGTTTGGTGGGGAGAATAACATATGATTATGCAAACCGTTATATGCTTGATCTTAATTTTGGATATAATGGCACTGAAAATTTTGCAGAGGGTAAACGATTTGGATTCTTTCCTGCAATTTCGTTAGGATGGGCAGCCTCAGAAGAATCATTCTTCCCTGAAAACGATTTCCTGACATTCTTAAAGCTGAGGGCTTCCTACGGAGAAGTGGGTAACGACAGAGTTGGCGGAGCCAGATTTTTGTACAGACCTTCTTCCTGGATATATGTAAATAACGATTACAGGTTTGGAATGGGAGCAGATGTTCAGGGACATAGAGGAGCCAAGGAGGCAGCACTCGGTAATCCGGACCTGACATGGGAACGCGCAAAGAAAACAAATATTGGTGCTGATGCTGCCTTCTTACAGGACAGGTTAAAAGTAACAATTGATTATTTCACAGAAAAAAGAGACAATATACTCACCACGTTTAATACGATTCCATTCGTTGTAGGGGCACAACTTCCTCCTTATAATTTCGGTAAAATGAACAATGAAGGATGGGATGGAGAAATCTCCTATAATAACAAGGTTAACCTGTTTAATTATTGGATAAAAGGAAATCTCACCTATGCCCGCAATACAATTATTGAAATGGATGAAATAACAAGACTTTATCCATATCTTATGAGAACAGGCCAATCATATGGGCAAATGTACGGACTTAGAGATGATGGTCTATATAATTCCTGGGAAGAGATTAACAGGGCAAACAGGCCACTATACCAGATGCAAAATGATAAAATTCAGCCGGGTGATATTAAATACTATGATATAAACGGCGATGGAGTAATTGATGGTGACGATCAAATACCGATTGGCTATTCAAATTTTCCTGAAGTGATATTTGGTACTTCCATTGGAGGAAATTTCAAGGGATTCGATTTTTCAATCTTATTCCAAGGAGCCTCAAATGTAAGTCATAGATACCATAGACGAGAAATCAGAGGGTTCGAGGAGGGTTCCAATGCTCCGGATTACATGATTGCAAGCTGGACACATGAACGGTATCAGCAAGGTTTACCAATCAATTTCCCCAGGTATAATTTGGGAATAACTTACGCGAATGCAAATCATCAAAGCTCCACGTTTAACACAGTAGATGCCTCGTATGTACGATTAAAAAATATCGAGTTTGGTTATACCTTATCGAGAAAAATTTTAAAAAATATAGGCTTGAATTCGATACGGATTTATATTAACGGGGATAACCTTCATACCTGGGATTCATTGTTACCGGGAACAGATCCTGAATCAACCGGTGCCGGTTTAAGTGAAAATGACAGGCCTTATCCTGTCACCCGAAGGCTGAATTTTGGTTTAAACGTTAAATTTTAAAACTATTGAAAATGAAAAAGATATTTTTACTATTAATTGGCTTTACTATATTATCGGGTGTTTTGACCTCTTGTGAGGATATTTTCGGAGATTTTCTTGATAAAGCACCGGGTATAGACGTTACAATTGATACCATATACAGTTCGCCTACCCAAGTTGAAACCGCAATTGTTCATTTATACAATTATGATGCCGGTGGATTTTCAATATTTCCAATAAATGGTGGTGCCATGCAATGGGAATATAACACGGCTTATACCGATGAAGGCCAGTCAGGACAAACCTGGACTTTCTCTAACACCTATAATTCCGGTGCACTGACTGCAGCAGGGATGTTTCCTATAGATAGGGCCTTCAATTCACGTTGGGTGGGTATCCGCCATGCCAATATACTCCTTCAGCAAGTGGATGATGTCCCGGGAATGACTC
>JBAZIG010000207.1:0-3051 GCA_041651955.1 Minisyncoccota bacterium
AAAGAAACGACCTTTTTTGGGACACTGGCTGCTGTTGGTTATATTTGTTCTTAAGTATAAAGTACAAACAGTCGGAATGTAACCACTTTACCCCTATATCTAAACCTTATGGCAAGATTAAAGAAATCTTCTGATTTTATTCAATATGTAAAAAAAAGAAGGCCCAAGTTGGATTATCAAATAAGTAAAGATGTTTCAATTGATTGGGAGAGATCAATAATTATCAATGACAAATACCATATTTTAATAGGCCCGGAAAATGATGCTGAATACATAAAATATATTCAGGGAGCAAGGGTAATTGTTGATGACATATTAGCTACAAATGGTGACTGGACAGATGAGACGAGAAAATGTCTAAATCGTGTTATAATCAAAGTATATAAGGAAGAGTATAAGCTTAGTGAAGTTTTTGATTCCACTCCCTGGGGTTTGATGAATAAGAATCTTACAGGTATAGGAGCCACAACCCTTGAGCTGGGAGCAAAGCGAGATAGCATTATTGTTGTGCCTACCAAGGCTCTTGCTGTATCGAAAGTTATCTCAAGGGGCATAATAGAGGGTACAGATAAGTTCAAATGCTATTATTTTGGCAGTAAATATCAAATGTTTGAAAACAACCCTAAAAGTCTTAAGAAGTATATTGAAGATCAGCAAATTGAATACAAAAAATTTGTTGTTGTTTCTGACAGTCTCGGGAAGTTGATAGACAAAATTGAGGAGTCAGGAAGAAAACGTGAAGAATTTTTTTTATTGGTTGATGAGATTGATTCTTATCAGTACGACAATACGTATAGACCTAATATGGAAAAGGTTATCGATCACTATTTCACCTTTTTACCATATAAAAGGAGTATGCTGTCTGCCACTGTCAATGAATTCAGCAATCCAATGATTAAGAAGGAGCCTTTTGTTGAGCTGGAGTTTATTATACCAATTACAAGATCAATAAAATTGATTCATACTTTTAGTATTTGTGCGGAGCTGGCTAAATATATTGAGTATCTATGTGAAAAGTATCCAAAAGACAAAATCCTGATAGCTTATAATTCTATTACCAATATTATGAGCACAATAAATCTTTTGGATGAACATTTACGTCCACAATGTGCTGTATATTGCAGTGAAAAAAGTCAGGATAAACCCGATAAATATTACGCTGAGTTTTCAAAGGATAGATTACAGGAAGATAAGAGAATCCATTTTGTAACTTGTACGTATTTTGTTGGGATAGACATCATGAACCAATACCACTTGGTTTCAGTATCGGATGTTTCTCATCTGTACAGTGTTTTATCGACAGACAAATTCACTCAGATTGCCGGAAGATGTAGAC
The DNA here is from genome assembly GCA_041651955.1 of Minisyncoccota bacterium. Classification (GTDB taxonomy): domain Bacteria; phylum Patescibacteriota; class Minisyncoccia; order Minisyncoccales; family Minisyncoccaceae; genus UBA2558. Next base: position 1,337 of record JBAZIG010000207.1, read on the forward strand.
ACGAAGACGGATTACTTTCTGAAACTTTGATTTATAACACCTTCAACAGGAAATTTCCTTATGAGAGGAATTTTATACTTGATAAGATCCATAAATCCCTTAACTGGATTTTATTTGGGAAAAATATGGCAATCAGCGACTATTTTAAGAATAAAACTTATGACACTGATCCTGCCACTTTAATCGAACATTCAAAGTTCAGCTATTGTAATGACACCTCTTATGAATTACTGAGAGAAGACATCAATGGAGAACTAACCAAATCCTATCTGAATATAGATGCCTTTTTAATTTTGCAGGATATCAAGCATATACTTTATACAGATCCTGCTAATTTACCAAATGCACTTCGTACAAAAGGTCACAAAATAGAAGAAATAAAAGCAAAGTTTAATGAGTATCAGATTGAAGAAGCTCAATCAACCGAAGTAGCTAAGGAGGGAATAGATGAGAACATAAAAGAAGCGATAGGTAGAATAATTGATGAATTACGAGTAAAGACACCTGACCAAAGACGAGAACACGTTGAAGAGCTGCTAAGGAATCATAACCCTTACGAAGAGTACTTAAAGCTTTTTTTAAAATACCAGATATATGTGCCTTTTGAAGATTTAGTAAGGGTGTTGCCGAGAGAGCAGTATGTAAGAACAAATAATGAATTTGAAATATCAACAAAATTCTGGGCGCTGGATGATAATCATCCTGTAAAACATGCTATCAAAGAGGTCTTTCAAATAGGTGAAAGGGTTCCAAGAGATGCATTTCGTGGTAGAATCAAAACGTTTTTTAATCAGGAATTTAATTATAAAACAAGCAGCGATTCAGACGCCACACGAAAATGGGGGTTATACTGTGAAGTAAAAAAGATTTCAAACAGGGAACATGGTCATGTTTTTGAAATAATATCCTATGATCCTCTACAATATAACTGCAAACCGGAGAATCCCTATCCTCTCGAGACTCCCGCAAACGAAATTTTCCCATGGTAATATTGCCAGTAAGCCCGTGAGCTTTCACACACATACAATAACACGCAGAAGCTCCCTAAGACATTCTATTTGAAAGGAGCATCAAAGATCACCAATAAAAATATTTAACAATTCTTTCTTCTGCCCCAAAAATTTTTTGATTTTTTTCGTGGGAGTTAATTTCCAAGAGCGGTAATTAAACCCTTCAAGACCTCCCCCCACCTTTGGGAGTGGGTATTCCCTCCCATAACCAATTAAAAACAATAAAAAATGGAAATCAACAAATTAAAATTTCTTCAGACCTGGAGTATAGATGACTTCAAGGAGAAAGAAAAGGTGGAAAGGGTGGAAATCAGGATCAATGACACCACCGGAAAATGCTTCTTTGTTTATGGCGAACATACAGGGGCATGCAGTAAAAAAGCCGAAACAGGACAGATATCTTTACCTGTCATTTCAGAGGTGTGTTCCCCAGTCACAGGGGATCTGTTTTATCTGTTGCATCAAAAAGGTGAAAATCCCTCAAGGACATTAGCTGTGCTGTGAGCATCAAACACTATTATGTGAAGACAGGTGGTAGCTTATCGCCTGTCTTTTTTTATTATCTAAAGCATTACAATTATGAAAATCAGACAATCAGAAAGAAGACAAGCCAAGATGAAATTGGCTATTCAGGGACCTGCAGGCAGTGGTAAAACCATGAGTGCATTGTTGCTAGCTGCAGGGATGGCCACCAATTGGTCAAAA
>JBAZIG010000208.1:0-3036 GCA_041651955.1 Minisyncoccota bacterium
TATCGCAAATACGACAGCTTCCATTAATTGTCACCTCCGAGTTGTTTTTCTTCGATCTCTTTCATTTTAAGCAACTCAGATTTGGTCGGAGTGCTGTCATCAGGATATTTTGCCCTATGTTTTTCTGAAACGTAGTCATTTTTATGGGGTGTGGAAAAATAGCCCTTTTTGATGAATTTAACAGTATTTTCAAACAAGTAAAAGATATGATAAAAGGCCATAAGTAAAAGGCCAACAAAGATAGCACTTTTTGGGATCACGATAGGTATCTTTAAAGAAGTTGTTAATGGCATTCTCTCAAGCGCCCAAAGGAATGATTCAGAAGCCCAAACTAATAGAATACAATTGACTAAAACAGTGGCAGCCTGAGCGATAAGATTAAGACCATCTTTGTACCTCATGTTTTTGATGTACATATTCAACAGATCTGCTTTAATATGGCTGTTTTCATAACTGCCATACGCTGCTCCAATAAAATAGAGCCAGAATGCAAACAAAAGAATGATCTCATCTGAACCGTAGAAATTACTTTTAAGGACATATCTTAATAAAACAGCGTAAAGAATACAGCCGGTTGAAACAGTACTGCATATAATTAGCACAGCCTTCATAAATTTTTGAAGTATGGTCCAAAATATCGTGTTGCGAATATTTAAAATGGAGTCCAAAATGTTTCCCCCCTGAATTAACCACCATAATTCTTCAACAGCAATAAAAACCAAAAAGGTGCCCGCAAGTTGACCAAAGCACGGGCACCTCTGAAAACAGCTGATAAAACTATTTCATAGCATCTATCAATGCTTTTAGTGTGTCCTCGCCGATGTTTTTAGAAAGCTTGGGCCATGTCTTTGCTTTGACCTGATCAACATAAGCTTTCATTTCTTTATCACTCAGATTGACTATTTTGACCCCATACTTCTCAAGATCTTTAAGCGCTTTGCCGTCAAGCTCTCCGGCAACTTTGTAACTGTTCATAGCCTCTTTCATGAAAGCATCTTCAACAATTTTTTTGTAGTTTGCCGGCATTATCTCAAATACCTTCTTGCTCATAAAGAAACCGATATTTTCTACAAAAATATTGTATGTTACGTAATGTGAAATGATATCACGGAAATCTGAATATGCCAGCTGAGGAGTCAATCCGATCGCACCGTCACAAACTCCTGTCTGCAGTGAACTGTAGAGGTCTGCATAAGGAATGGTGGTTGCAGAAAAACCCATGTCTTGAACTACTAAATTGTAAACTTCGATTGCGGGGGCACGAACTCGCGATACTTTTGCAGCACTGGCGACGTTGTATTTATCGGGCAATTTTGTAAATACAATACCGATCAGTCCTTCAACATATATGCCCAGGAGTTTGACTCCCAGTTTGTCGTGTACAGTACCGTAATTCTTGTAAAAATAAGACTGCGGGCCAAATGCTTTGCCCATCTCAGCATAGCTTGAAGCAAGGTAGGGAATGAAGTTCATTTCAAGTTTGGTGTTAAACTCGCTGGGGATCGGAATAAGAGCCATATCGACCGAACCGCGCATCAAATCCTCGTATGTTAAAGTGTAGTCACCTAACTGGCTTGAAGGGTATATTTTAATTTTGATCGCACCGTTAGTTTTCTGGTCGATCTCTTTGACGATATTTTGCAGAGCCAAGTATCCCGGATGCTGCGTGTTATAGTGAGTAGCCAGGCGGAACTTGAATGTCTCGGCCGCATAGCTCGGTGCAGAGATGGCGAAGATACACAGAGAGACGACAATAACCGCAAGAAAAACAGAAATAATACTTTTCTTCATAGCATACACCTCTTTTTTATTTGATTAATTGTGTTTAAATCAATTGCAATTAATTATTTGTGCTTTTTCCGGTGCGGACATAAGTGATCAGTTCATCCTTTGACATGTTCTCGATTCCCATGTCCTTCGCAGTCAATCCTTTTTGCCGCCAATCTGTTTCATGGATGATGTTATAAATATCAATGCAAGAATTGGTCGTCGGCATAGGAACACCCAATATTTTACCAATTTCTGTCCAGGGAACCAAACCAAAAGGAGCATCTTCTGTTAGATAACGATCGTGGATGCTGTTTGGTCCGCATATCGGTGTCAATGAAATTGAACCATGCCCTGCTGCGTAAAGTTGTTTCCAATCAAATCCATCGGGCATACCGCTGAAATCTTCCATAGGCCTTAGATGATAACCAAGGACTTTTCCTACCTCCTTTCTCTCTTTGTCTAAAACAATATTAAGTTTGCATGCAGAAGGAGTCCATCCATGTTCATAAACATAAAAGTTGAACAAGGGATGCTCTATTGAGGTCACAGAAAGCAGGCAGGGTCCTGTGTGCCATGCAGGGTTCACTATAGAGAGACCGCATTCAAGGACATCATTGTAAACTTTTTCAAAGGGGAAAAGATCCTCTCGTAACTGATCAATAAGACTGTCGCTGACGTTAGCCGGTAAGAAGCTAATATTAACTTTATTTCTCCCGTATATTGACACTTTACCTGGGGCAATTATTCGGGTGTCATAGGGAAGGTTGTTCACGTCAGCAATAACAGGGCAATTCTTCTCGCCAAAGACTTTTCGGAACTGTAGTGCTGCAAATGCTCCGGGGAAGACGACAATTATCTGCTCTTTTTTTACCTTACCTTTCAAAAGTTCAGCGTACGCACCATGAGCAAAAGCGGGTGTTACCACGCATATGTAATCCACACCTTCAATTGCCTTTTCGATGTTGTCAGTTACCATGTTAAGCTTGATTGGTCCACTGATTTCTCCGGTTGTTTCGATAATGGACGTGTCAAAGACTTTTTGCATGTTCGATTTGAACCGGGGCATTTCATACATATTTACGATATGACCCTTAACGGTCATATCGGCTGCCATAGTATGAGCACCGTGACCGCCGCCTAAAACAGCTATTTTCTTGTTTGGCATTAACTAGACCCTCCTTACTTATTGTTGGTTTTACAAAGCTTAACTTAAGTATACTAATTAAAATAAAAAAAACTATTGGATTTCATCCTAAAGAATGCTAA
>JBAZIG010000209.1:0-3035 GCA_041651955.1 Minisyncoccota bacterium
GCTCTTTTGTCCTTTAACTTCCTTGAAAATTCATTAAATAGCCTGCTATTCGCAAAATTTTCAAGTTGTTGACGAACAAAATAGATTCGTTTCAAACAGTCAGCTTATTTCATACAAACATAGGGACTAAAACAAAGTAGCAATTAATTAATAACACACTATTAAAAGTATGAAGAAAATTCTTATTCTTGTTGCGAGTGAGTCAAATTTACCTTTTATCGAGTCTGCAAAAAAATTAGGATTACATGTGATAACTTGTGATAATAACAGATCCAATCCGGGGCACAAAATTGCAGACGAGAACCTATTTATCGATGTGTATGATCATGACTCAATAATCGAAGCAATAAAAGATAAAAATATCGATGGTGTGATGTCATTTGTCTCCGCACATGGGTTAAATACAGCATCTATAATATCTGAACACTATCATTTAAAAGGGTACTCTCAAACTGCATTAAAGACTCTCACTGATAAAGGATTGTTTCGTGATTTTTTGTCAAGAAACAGTTTAAACTTTCCGGCGTATCAATGTGTTCATAATTTGGATGAAATCGATTTGAAGCAACTTACTTATCCAATAATCATAAAACCAACAGATAAGGGAGGTAGTCAAGGTGTAATAAAAATCAACAATGAAAATGAATTGCTTTTGAATTTCCAGACATCGAAGAACTTTTCAGATTCAGACACAGTGATTATTGAAGAGTTTTTAGAAGGTGAAGAACTAATTAATGGGGATTGTCTCATATACAATGGAGAAATTATAGGTAGTATAGTAGGTAATTATATTTATGATAATGAAACAAATAATGTATTACCTATTGCTACAATCTTTCCTGCAAATTATGATGTGTCTGAAGCACTCAAACAAGTATCAGAGATAGTCAAAACTCTTAAAATACCCGATGGGATTATTAATTTTGAAGCAATTGTAAGAAAAAATATACCATATATTGTTGAAATTAATCCCAGACCAAGTGGAAACTATATTTGGAAGCTCTTGGGTTATAAATATTCAGTTGACATACCGGCTCTTGCTATTAATCTTTATTTCAATTCAGACAATCATATAAATGAACTTAAGGAGACGAAAAAACATAGCTATGCATATCAGTTAATCTATTCTGATAAAAATAAAATATTTAAAGGATTTAAACCACCATCGGAATTAGAGAATAATGTTCTTGATATAAATTTTTTTCATCAAGAAAACACTCATATCAACTCATTTAATAATTTATACGATAGAATTGGAATTGTATTATTGGAATTTAAAGATGATAAAAAAAGAAATTACTATATGGATCACACAAAAAAATTCAGAATATGAAAAAATTACCTAAGAATTTCTCATTAGAGAAATATGGATTAAAAGTTAGACTTGTAAATGAGAACGATGCCGATTTTATTTTATCACTGAGAACTAATCCAAATAGAACAAAATACATGCTTACTCTTGATAACGAAATTGAAAGTCAAAAAAAATGGATACAGGAGTATAAAAAAAGAGAAAAAGAGGGCTTGGATTATTATTTTATATATAGTAATGCTGAAGGAAAACCGATTGGATTAAATAGAGTTTCTCATTTAGATTATAATGTAAAGACAGCTAAGACAAGTAGTTGGATCGCAGTTGAAGGATTAAAATATGAACCACTAATAATGATATTATTAGGAAATGAAATAGTGTTTAATTTAATAGAAATTGAGGCAACTTGGGGTGAACTTCATAAGAATAATAGCAGTGCATTCAAAATACTTAAACTATTTGGCTATAAATTAAAAGATGACGGAACAGAATATTATAGGTCCTCTCTGCTAAAAAGAGATTTTTTTGATGCATGTGAGAACAGTAATATATTAAGAAGAATAAAAAAAATAACAGGTGAGAGGTGAGAGCTGAATTATTCAATATCAATAGAATAACTATATTTGAAATAATAAATAATGAATGAAATTTAGAAAGTTCAAGATTATCAATTAATACTATACGAAGTGTTGATTTTAGTATGTGATTAGGCGTTAGGAGATAATACAACTGAGCTTCCTTCATAACAATTATGCAACAGAAGTTCTAAAAACCATTGACTCAACTCCACCTTAAAGCTATTATCAATATTTCAGCAAACATAAATAAGCTAATAATGTTAAACAACCCTATTCCAATTACTCAGCATCTTTTGGATGATGATACAGTTCAGTTAGTAAGTATCAGTTGTCTCACATATAATCACGAGAGATTTATTAGTGATGCTATAGAGGGATTTTTGATGCAGAAAACAACCTTTCCGGTTAAGATAAATATTTTTGAAGATTGCTCATCAGACAATACCGCAAATATTATCAGAGAATATCAAGCAAAATATCCGTCCTTATTTAATGTATTCTTCCAAGCAGAAAATACTTGGAGAAAGCCCATTCGTGAAAAAGCACTTAAGCCCTTTTATGAAGCACATAACAAAGCCAAATATATCGCTCTTTGTGAGGGTGATGACTATTGGACTGATCCACTCAAATTACAAAAACAAGTTGATTTTTTAGAGCAAAATGAAGATTATGGATTAGTGTATACTGAAATAAACAGAATAGATGAAAAAGGAGATATAATAGATCGAGATTTCTTTAAAAATGAGCCTGCTGCTTTTTGCCAGACCTTTGAAGATTATCTATTGCATGCTCCGTTTAGAGCACCATGCACATGGCTTTTTAGAAGAAAACTTTATAGAGAAATAACTAAAAGATATGTAGCGGCTGATTTGCCGATGTTATTAGACATTATAGCATCCTCAAAGATTCATTTTTTAAACGATACTACAACGCATTATAGAATACTTACAAAAAGTGCAAGCCATTTCACCAATCTTAGCCACACATACGCTTTTATGAAAGGAGTTTTTGAAATTCAAATGGATTATGCTCAAAAATATAATGTAAGCAAAGATATAATTGAGGCTATCAAAATTAAGCATGCATTTGTATCGTATAATTTTGCCGTTGCACAACATGATATAAATCAAATTAAAACAGCTGAT
>JBAZIG010000210.1:0-3030 GCA_041651955.1 Minisyncoccota bacterium
CGGAAAAGAATGTTGGTGTTCATCAGCAAATCATCAAAATCCATGCTGTTGGATGCTTTCAGTCGTCGTTGGTAGCGTTGATATATTTCGAACAACATCGGACGTTTCGATTGACGATCGTGTTCCAAAATCTCTTCGTTGGATGCGTATAGATTAGGTGTGATTAAGTTGTTTTTGGCTTTAGATATTTGTCCGTGCACCGGTCCCGGTCTGTACACTTTGTCATCCAATTGCATCTCTTTGATGATAAGCTTTACCAAGTTTTTCGAATCGGACGCATCAAAAATTGTAAAATTAGAGGTATAACCTAATCGTTCTGCTTCGTTGCGCAGTATGCGCGAAAAAATGGAGTGAAATGTTCCCATCCACAATCCGCGGGCAGCTCTTTTGCCAGCCACTTCGGCTATACGCTCTTTCATTTCGCGTGCAGCTTTGTTTGTAAATGTAAGCGCAAGTATATAGTGAGGAGGCAATCCTTGTTTTAGTAGATAGGCAATTTTATAGGTGAGTACACGCGTTTTGCCCGATCCTGCTCCGGCAATCACTAAGGATGGGCCATCGCAAAACTCTACTGCAGCACGCTGCGAAGGATTTAAGTTATCTAATAATTTTTCCATTAAAAGGGAATATGTTTGTTCTTTTGATTTACAAAAATACTCATTTTATGTGGGGAAATGAAAACAGTAGTCAGGGAGTTTGCGGTTTTAATTGAATATATTGAACTATTAGGGGCGCGACTTAGAGTCATACCCTGAGAGTTGTAAATTTTTAATAAGTATCAAAAAGTGACATTCACGGGTTTTCTACTTGATTTGGTGCTTGTCATTGTATTGCTTATACAGCATGTCCATATTTATTTCATCCAGTTCGGTAGTAGTAAATTGTTCTCCACTATTCACGCATTTATAACAATGAAAAACAATTTCAAATGTTTCATTCTTGTATGCAATTGATCTTTTTTCCTTTTTCAAAATCATCTTTTTACCTGTGATGGGGCTTTTCATATTGTTCTGTTTTAGGACGATAATATATTTTGTGTTGGATGAAAGTAATATATATTGAACGTACGTATTGCTTCCAAGCCAATAGGGTTCCATTAAAATGGTTAGTTTTTTCGTGCTGCAAAAATACTCATTTTATGTGGGAGAATAAAAACAGTAGTCAGGGAGTTTGCGGTTTTAATAGAATATATTGAGCTATTAGGGGTGTGACTTAAAGTCGCGTACCCCCGAGTGATGGTAAGAATATTGCTAAAAAAACAAACTTGCCACCAATGTAAACGTTAGTCCACAAACTGCAATAATGCTTTCCATTACAGTCCAGCTTTGAAGGGTCTGTTTTTCGTTCATACCAAGATATTTACTCACCAATCCTTGCCGAATTTTCATTAATGTGATTAATTCTTTGTTCAATGATTATAGTTGTTGTCAATTGACAATTATATTTGTTAAACTTCTGTGTGCGTTAGAGAAGCTAAACTATTTAGCCCTTCCCGATATATAATGCAAGACGGGCTATTGCAAACGAGGATTGTAGGTAGTGTCAGAAATTAAACCAACAGAAGATTAAATGATAAGCTTATCAAAGATGTCGTCGAATTTGGAGCCATTCTTACACATCTCTATATCATGTGTTTACCTAACTATTAATAATATAAAGTATAAAAAACAAAAAAAATATAGCGCGGATGTTATTTTTATTTTTGTTTTTCATTTTTTTTTATATATTTGCAGTGTTAAATAAAGATATTTGTAAATTATCAACCACCAACTTCTATTCTTTCATTGGTACCCAACATTAAATTTTAGAAGATTGGATTGGAAATATTCAGATTACAAATATAATATAACTAATTTTAACATCAAATATATTTATTATGCAGACAAAAAAAATGTTTTTTCCAATTTTCTCAACTTTATTGCTATTTATTTTGCTATCATGTAATATAGAGAATAATATTGAAAGAGATGTAGTAGAAGACAATAGATTAGAAAATCCGAATGTTATTGTAAAAAACATCAAAAATGACAGCAAAATAGCTAATCAGTTTCAGGGGTTTTTATCAGATGAAACTATGTTAACTCGCTCTACTCAATCATCAGAAAGCATGTGGGACTTTAATAATATGAAAGGCGTAAGTAATCCAGATGAAAATAAATTTGTATATATGATTTCAAGCAAAGATAACCCAAATTTAATTCTTGGAGGATGTAGTAATGATGAAAATAACATTGAGACATTTTTTATTTTCGAAAAAAATGGAGAAGTATATACAGTTAAAGATGAAGTTGGGGAACCCATATTTGATGCTAAAATAGATATGGACAAAGGAGAGATTTTATTAGTAAACGTATATACAATTGGACCTATGACAAGAGCCGATTTAAATGCTTGGTGTGGAGTTGGAATGGGTGTCGCAGGTGGTGTGGCGGCCGCCTTTATACCTTTAACTCTTGGCGCAAGTATTGGATTTGCAGCGTGTTGGGGTATAGTTGCAGGATTAATGTGTTAAAAATGAAGAAGCAATATTTCACATCTTTGATAATTGTTTTATTTGTCAGTTTCCTTATCTTGTATTTTGATTTCTTTTTCAAGTTTTTGCCTGATAATTGGAAAGGATTCATTTTTAATTTTGGACTCCTTATATACATAATCTTTGGTATTCAAACTATAAAACACATAAGGAATAAAAAGTAGAGAGCCCAAGCATTAAATAAGCATAGCAATAATTAATGCTGAAAACAGGTGTCCTATAAATCCAAATATATCGGTCCAAATCGGTTTGAAGATAACTCCTTTCTAAACAAATAAATTAAGAACATAACAACACTGAAAGATCAAAAGATTCTTTTATGCAATGCCAATACTCAAAGATATATAAAATAGCCTGAAAATTTTGTTATGTCGTTATTTATTTTGGTGAAAAACATTCATGTTCAAGCAACTCGGGGCGCGACTCCAAGTCGCACTTCGAGTGTTGGTAAGAGTATTCCTAAAAAAACAAACTTGCCAATAACGTAAATATTAGTC
>JBAZIG010000211.1:0-3027 GCA_041651955.1 Minisyncoccota bacterium
TGACCAGGCCGGAGCATAGTATCAGAATCAGGATAGCTGTCTTGAATTCTGAATACGTTTTAAATTGTTTCATAAAAGCACTTTCTTGTTTTCAGGGCTCTTGCAGAGTTGCAAGGGGTTAAAGCTTCTTCGAAACACTTATACGTTTTCCCAAAAAGTACCAAAACACAATGACCATCGCGAGCGAATAACCGGCAGTAGCAATGATATCTCTCCAACCAACTGTACCCTGATGGACTATCCGGCTTGTAATAGTAAACGAATAAAACAATAAGAATAAGCAAAGATGCTTTACGTTTTTTTGTACATCCATAATTTACAGTTTATTCGCAATAAAGGTAATAAAATTTATATTTGTGTAAAATTCTGTATACAAGAATGATATGAAAACAAAAAAAATTGTGGCTAATGCGATTATTGTCATTGGTGTTTTCCTGATATCGTACTTCTGGTTATTCCATCATATATGGTGGGAAGCCCTGATATTTACACTTGTTATCTCCGGAATCTCAATATGGATTAGCAATATTGCAATAAAGAGGTTGGAGAGAAAAAAAGGTAATCGTGGTCAGAAGTAGAAATTTTCTACAATGAACCCCGGGCGTTTTCTTATCTATGCCAGCTTGTAGCTTATGGCATGAACTGAAAAGTCTTAAGAAAAAAATGTAGAATGCATTACTCAACCTTATCCTTCTTTTTTCTTTCTCTATAACGATCAAATAAGTATAACACTAAGACCATAAGAAGCGAAACTATGGCTGCAGAAATCACATTACGCAAGGCGGGTCTATCGAATAAGAATAAACTGGATGTAAGAAAAACAGAATAAAAGATAAAGAATATCAGGTTATATCTAATTATTTTCATTACGTAAGAGTTTAATTTTAACTGTTTTATAAAAAAGAATTAATGCCAGAGCTATATAAACACCAGCAATCAAACAACCAATCCATAAAGGCGGATCAAACCCTTGAAGAATCAAAATAAGTCCAAGAACAATGACTACAGAAGTGGGAATACTGATAGAAGGATCATATTTTATTCTACTACCGCAATTTGGACATTCCCATGATGAAAAGCTCGCTTCAGTTATTACATGATAGAATTTCTGTTTGTGACCACAATTGGGGCAGATAAATGTTTTTGTTTTCATAGGCATCCGGTTTTATATGATTAATCAAGCCGATTTTTTATCCCTATTGTCGGATGGTTCGCAATAAAGGTATAAAAAAATTGTAAAATCCTGAATAGAATATGATTATGATTGCGTTTCATCCACAAAAAGGGCCGATACTGTGGATGGAAGCTGGAAAAACGGGATTGATCAGATGAACAACAGCACCAGTACCTGGACTAATAGAATACGCAAAAACATAACCAAAGGGTAAACCGTGGCGTATGCTGTTAATTGGGCCTGACCGGGGGACATGGTGTTGACAAATTCAAGGGCAGGGGGATCGGTCATTGAACCGGCCAACAATCCGCAGATGGTAAGGTAATTCCATTTCATAAGCCGGGCTATGGTCCCAATGATCAGAAGAGGAACCAGGGTTATTGCAGCCCCGTACACCATCCACATATAACCTCCGGATACAATGGTTTCTACAAAACTGCCACCGGATGATAAACCTACACACGCCAAAAATAAAACGATTCCAAGTTCACGTATAAACAGGTTCGCGCCGGGGGTCATGTAAAAATCCATTTTCCCTATACGGCCTTTATATCCTAAAAATAAGGCAACTAAAAGCGTCCCTCCCGTTAAGCCCAATTTTGCCGAGGCCGTTAAGCCCGGGAGCGAGAATGGAATACTTCCCAGTAATATTCCTGCAAGAATGCCTATAAAAATGGGTATTATATTGGGATGTGCAAGTTCTTTCATTGAATTGCCAAGTAACTGGGACACTTCTTTCAGGGCGGATCGTTCTCCGACTATTCTGACGGTATCTCCAAATTCAATGGTATCTTCTTCATCGGGCATAATCTCTGTTCCTGCCCGAAAAATACGTGTTATATTAACAGGATATCTGTGTGAGATGCCAATTTGTTTTATGGTTTTACCCGCCAGACTTTTATTTGTAAAAATGATATGCCTCATTCCCAATTTCCCAACAATTTCAGTATCTTCAGTAATATTGAGCGGCCCCACTTTTAATGTGAGAATGGAAAAAAATGGTGCACTTGAAACACCATAAAGAATATCATTTTCGTTAATGATTTCGTTATCACCGGGAATAAAAAATTCTCCATTGCGACACATTCGTGAAAGAACAAATTCCCCTCGTAGGGAATTCTTCACAAATTCAATATTTTTTCCAATCAACCCGGCATTTTTCACGCTTAGGTGTACCGATTCAAGTTTGCCTTCTATCCCTGCTACTTCAGAATTGTACTTCTCGGACTCTTTCCTGACAGAAATCTTAAAGGCAAATCGTAATAGCAACATGGACAGTATGATTCCTAAAATGCCAAATGGATAGGCAACCGCATATGCCGTTGCGGTTTCATGGATCATTGACTGCTGAGTCATTTGATCTGCAATTACTTCCTGTGCTGCTCCCAGGCTTGGGGTGTTTGTCACTGCTCCACACAGGATACCGGCAACTACGGGAACAGGTATATCGAATACAATCTTGATGATCGCAGCCGTTATTGTCCCGAGTACAACAATTCCTGCTGCCAGCATATTCATTTTCAGCCCGTTTTTTTTAAGCGAAGGGAAAAACCGGGGTCCCACATCCAGCCCTATGGAATAAACAAATAAGATTAACCCGAATTCTTTTATAAACTGCAGCGTTTGGGCATCTGTATGTACACCCAGGTAGCCTAACAAGAGTCCGGAAAAAAGAACACCTGCAATGCCGAGTTTAATTTTAAATACCTTGATTTTCCCAAGCAAAATCCCGCTGATCCCGGCTATGCTCAGGAAAATAAAAGTAGAAGCCACTCCTTCTTGAGTAAAAATATTTAAATATTCCACGGCCGGCAAAAGTAGAGCTTATTTACAGAAATTCAAAGCAGGATTGT
>JBAZIG010000212.1:0-3025 GCA_041651955.1 Minisyncoccota bacterium
TGCCATTCCGCAGGCATCACTTCCCCGGTTTTACGAGTATGCTGGAAAGCCTTTATCTGGCGAATAAGTTCATCTACATTACGCCCAACTGAAGGTGTAAGTATTTCCATTCCCTGTATAATACCATCCGGATCAATTATAAACCGGCCGCGGATATTGACACCGGCGTCAGGATCATAAACACCATACACGGTACCTATGCGCCCACCCTGGTCAGACAGCATCGGGAACGGGAAACCGCCATCAACCATTTTGGAAAGTTCCTCTGCCTGCCATATCTTATGTGTAAAACGTGAGTCTGTGCTTACAGAAAAAACCTGTACTCCCAAAGCCTTCAGATCTTTCTGTCTGGCGGCAACTGCCGCTAGTTCTGTCGGTCAGACAAAGGTAAAATCACCCGGGTAAAAACAAAGTACCGTCCATTTACCCTTGTAATCCGATAATTTTATGTTTTTGAAGCCGCCGTCCACAAATGCACTAGCTTCAAAATCCGGAGCTGGCTTGCCAACTTGAGCTGTTATCATCCTTGCGGGTTCCTCCTTAGCTATAATCTTTGCGTCATTAACTGGCTCGGTAATTGGGCCTTTTGCCGAAGAAACACATCCATCACCGGGTTCCGCCATATACACGCCTCCTTAAAATATTATCTTAGCCCAACATGCAAACTGATTGGGCAACAGCTTTATAAATCTCCAAACGCGAAAGCCTGGTTTATTTGATGCCCATTTTGGAAAGGCACTTCCGGCATACTCCGAAAAACTCTATGTTGTGCCCATTGACCGCGAGTCCGGTTTTTTCTGAAGCCCACCGATCAAGCTCCTTGCGAACCGGGACTTCCAGATCAAAAACGTTCCCGCAGCTTTCACATTTTAGATGATAGTGATTGTTGCCATTGCCATCATAACGTCGTGCAGATTTATCGATTCTGAGCTCGGTTATACGCCCGGATTGGCTGAGGATTTTGAGATTGCGATACACGGTACCTTTACTGATATTAGGCAGAACCTTTCTGGCTTCCTCATAAATCCAGTCAGCCGTTGGGTGACAGGTAGTGTTGGAAAGGATGTTTAAAATAACTTGTTTTTGTTTTGTGTTTCTTGCAATCATAACAGTAATTGTTCCTAAAGTATTATTTAACACCGTTTACGTTCGAATGTCAAGTAGATTCAATATAATACTTTATCATATTGCAACCCCCCTTGACACATCCTGCCTTGCAAGAATATTATTAATATGAGCATATGCTCATTATGTTTAAAGGAGCGAATATGAAAATTGCAATTTCTGCCAGCAGCCCGTCTTTGGATTCTGAAGTAAACCCACGCTTCGGAAGGTGTGATATGTTTATCATCGCCGATCCGAAAAGTATGGATTTTGAAGTTGTTGATAACGCAGGAGAATTAGCAGGAGGAGGGGCCGGTATTTCCACAGCTCAAATGATTGCCCAAAAAAACGTCGAGGTGGTAATAACCGGCAACTGTGGCCCAAACGCCCACCGGGTTCTCTCATCGGCCGGAATAGAAATAATTACAGGAGCTGAAGGTACTGTCAGGCAGGTGATTGAGGATTACAATAACGGCAAGCTGTCTTCTTCTTCCGGCCCCAACGTTAGCGACCATTTCGGCATGGGAGGCGGAGGCGGACACTGCAGAGGCAAAGGCAAGGCAAACTAATTTATAAAAACGCCGGGGAAGAAAAATGATTATTTCTGTTGCTAGCGGCAAGGGGGGAACCGGAAAGACCATGGTGTCTACCAGCCTTGCCGCATCCATAAAAAACAATTACAACGTGCAGTTGCTTGATGCGGATGTAGAAGAGCCAAACAGCCATATCTTTCTCAAACCAGTTTTTGAAACCAGCCATGCTGTTTCCATAAACGTACCGGTTGTAAACGAAGACAGATGTAACCACTGTGGAAAATGTGCTGAGGTTTGCGCCTTTAATGCAATAGCAGTGGTTAAAGATTTTGTGCTCACTTTTCCAGAGCTCTGCCATGGGTGCGGAGCCTGCTCTTATCTTTGCCCGCGAAGAGCAATAAACGAAGCCCCCAATCAAATAGGAACCGTAGAAACAGGCAAGGCAGGGAGCATTTCTTTCGTGCAAGGTAAGCTGGATATTGGCCAGACCATGCCCACGCCGGTTGTGCGAAAGGTCAAAGAACTTACCAGCCGGGAACATATTGCAATCATAGATGCGTCTCCCGGGACATCATGCCCGGTGATTGCCGCTATCAAAGACAGTGATTTTTGCTTGCTGGTAACTGAGCCAACCCCGTTTGGACTAAACGACTTGAAGCTCGCAGTTGAAACAGTAAAGCAGATGGGTATTCCCTGTGGCCTGATTTTAAACCGTGCCGGGGTTGGAGATTCCAGGGTGGAAGAGTACTGCCAAAAGGAAAGCATACCCATTCTTTTGACAATACCGCTGGATCTGAACATTGCCCGGTTATATTCGAAGGGAACCACACTGGCTGAAGGCCTGCCCCAATGGCAGGAAAATTTTAAGGAAGTTTTTAGAAAAATACGGGAGATCACCGGTGAAAGAAATAGTAGTACTTAGCGGCAAGGGAGGAACCGGGAAAACCAGTATCGTTGCATCACTCGCCGTTCTGGCAGAAAACAAGGTGCTTGCCGATTGCGATGTGGACGCTGCAGATTTGGACATTCTTCTTGACCCCAGCATTCAGGAAAAACATGATTTTGCTGGCGGCAAGGTTGCATTTATCGACAGCGAAAAATGTGCCAGATGCAATATCTGCGCACAGGTCTGCCGTTTCGATGCAATTACAGATCTCAAAGTTGACCCTCTAAACTGTGAAGGATGCGGGTTCTGCAGCCACGTTTGTCCGGTTGATGCCATAACAATGCAGCCAAGTTTTTCGGGAAACTGGTTTATCTCCAGCACCAAATACGGCCCTCTGGTACATGCCCGTTTGGGCATCGGTCAGGAAAATTCCGGAAAACTGGTGGCTGAAGTAAAACGCCAGGCCAAAATAATTGCCCAAAGCACGGGCGCCAGCTGGATT
>JBAZIG010000213.1:0-3008 GCA_041651955.1 Minisyncoccota bacterium
CAATCTCGTTGTCGGGGGAAGCAGTGAAACTACTTTTGAGACCATCGGAGAAGGTGAAGGTGCATGCCTGCACATCTGTCAGCAGATACTTCCGCTCAAGATCCGAATTGTTATGTGTCTTATTCATTTTACTGCCCTTTCTTGAATTTGCCGGAGAAGATGGTAGCATCATCCTGTATTACCCGGATGGTGTAGTTCCCATCGGCCAGACCGGAGAGGTTCAACACCTCGAAACCCATGTCAAACACCTGGAAGAAGCTCTGTCTCGATCCGCCTTGACCTGTCACCTCTATCCAGGCACCGCCACGGAAGTTCTGTACAGCGACTGACACCACATCACCCATCACGTAAGCATCTACAGTCACAGGAGCTGATAATAACGACGATTCGGTCATCATCATCATTGAACTGTTGCCAGTAGCACGGGTAGTTCCCCCTTGTCTACTTAACTCAATTTTATCCTCAAGATAATCCTGTGCTTGTACCTGGACAAACAATCCCTGGCAAAGGAAAAACAAAAACGAAGCAAACATTAATTTTTTCATACCTTATACTTTTATTTAAATGTGTCGATAAAAATGAATCTGTCTATCTGCAACATCTCAACGAACTTTAAAATGGCGTTGCAAATAGATGACACAAAATTAGCAGAGACAAGGGTCAAAAACAATACCCCTGATGATATTTAACGGGTAATTTGGCACTATTACGCTAAATGCGTGATAGTTATCATAAGCACATTTAACGGCTGTTAGTCGGCGAAAAGGGCGGTATCGAGTCCCTTTTCTGACATTTTTTTCTTCAATTGCGATTTTCGCACACGGATACTGTCGATGGAAGTATTGAGGAAGGTTGCCAGTTGCCGGTTGTCGGCATTGCAGGCCAGAAGCATTAGCAACAGTTTTTCGTTCACACTGAAGGCGTGTTCTTGATTATCTAAACCGGTATAGGTAGTGAAGGTTACATCATCAGGTACCAGCGTTTTGGTGATGTCGCGCAGGTCGGCATCGGTGCTTTTCAGTATCCGATGCATCTCATTGTGCACCTTCTGGTTTACCGAGACATAGCGGTCGGCCAGTTTTTCAAACTCATTCTGCAGAAAGGTGAGCCGGTCGGAGATATTGCCGTAGAGCTGCAACAGCCAGCGACGCTTCCCTGCCTCCTCCTTCAGAATATCGGCCTGCAGCTGTTGCTGTTTCACCCGGTGTTCGGTCTCTAGCAGGCGGAGTTGGGTGTTTCGTCTCATCCAGATGGCATAGAGAGCCACAAAAGCCAGCAGTACAATGGCAATCAGCGAGATGATAATGATCTTGGAGATCTGCTCACGGGTCCGCAACACCTCATTTTCTGCTTCTGCAAGGTTATATTTTTTCTCCATATCGGCAATCTGTACATCAAGACGTTCCTTTAAAGACTGGTTGTGTAAGTCCATTGCTTCCCTGAGGTATTGATTTGATAAGGCAAACTCACCCATTTTCTCCGCAATATTGGCTATATTATGATAATATAAGTAGTTCAATTTAGACGAATCTCCAATTTGATCAATTGCCATTTGTGCATAATGCATTGCACTATCCATCTGATTTATTCCCACATACCTATCTGATATGACAAAATAGAGCCTGGATAGATCAATATCTTCTTTTTGTTTCTCAACCAAGTCAAGTTGTTTTTTTTCGATTTCCAATGCTTTCTCGGGTTGCCCGGTAATATCGTAATAGATAGACTGAGCATTCAGCACAAAATAGTCTTTGCCAGGCAGCAGTCCGAAAAAAGCTGAAAGAGAATCGAGATATATTGCACCAGTATTGAACTTGCGTTGTTGCATCTCATTCCAGTATAGTGCCAAATAAGTATCAAAGAGATGAATGGAATCTTTTTCTGCTTTTGCAAACTTTATGGTTGACTGAAAATATTCGTTGGCAGAGGGATAATTTCGGCTGTTGTAATGGATATTTCCCAGGAAATAGTGAATCATATAACCCAGGGAGGGGTCTGAGTCGGGACGGTCAGAGAGGAGTTTTCCTGCTTCCCGGAGAGGCTCGTAAACCGTGCTGTCTTTTACTCCCAGGCGTGTACGTACGATCCCCTGGTAGGCCAAAGCCCGTATAAAATTGTTGTGTTCGGGATTGGCTGAGCGGTAGTAGTCGCTCACGCTATTGATCAGCGAATCGCTGGTGAAATTGACATAGGTCTTGTCGTCAGAGATGACCTTCAACAGATCATAATATGCCTTACCGGAACGTGAGAGATCTTCACGGTCAATGGTCTTCAGGCTGTCGACTACCCGCTGAGGGTCTTGGTCAAGCATAGAGTCCCAGCGATTCATACGCATCACCATTATCTCATCATCACTTCTGTTACAGGAGGAGGCAAGAAAAAGAATAGTCAAAAGAAAAAATGCTGTTAACTTACGCATTCGTGAAGTCTAAGAAAAACAGATCAAAGTTAGTCCTTTTTTTGTAAAAGCACTGTTTTATGCCAGCAAAAAAAGCATGCTCACTTTTCAGTGAACATGCTTTTTTTAAAACCGGTTTATGGTCTCTAGTTCGAGAAAGGCCAGATCACCTGATTCGCATACAATCTGATGGTGTTGTCCGGGTTACTGTCATCTGTGAGGAGTATCCAGCTCGGATCCTTTTCGTTGTCGGTTGTCAACGAAAAGGTCTTATTTGATCCTCCGTGTAACGGATAAATCAGATAGTTGAAGAGAGCATTGCTGTAATACCATACACCGTCTCCTGCACCTGACGATGCAAAGGTGAAATTCACCTTATTCTCGTCAATCAAGACATAATTGAAATGAAGAGCTCCTCCATAGAGAGAACTTCCAAATGCTGAAGCAAAGGAGAAGGCATATTTTCCATCACTGTACGTCCCCAGGTATGCATAATAGAGCACTTCACCAATGGCATCAAGCCCATTCACTCTTGTGTGGTTCCAATAAGTCTTACCATATGATCCCAAGCCACTAAAAGCAAAGAACCAGTCGCCGGATACAAGAGTCT
>JBAZIG010000214.1:0-3007 GCA_041651955.1 Minisyncoccota bacterium
TGTAGAAAGAATAAAAAATGAGTCCACTCCGACAACCCCCCCCTCTCAAAAAAAAGATGATTGAAAAGGATATATTGCGCAAGCATAAAAAAAGAATGAAAAAGCTCAAATAAAATGCTCTGAAAAGTTGTTTATGTTATTTACATTCAGTATCTTAGTGGCAATAAAACAACATCAAACTATGTTTAAAGAAACAGAGAGAAACGTACAATTAGATATATTTTCTACCCCTGCCGAGCATTTGCGTGGCTCCTCGCAGAAGTTTTATCTAGAAAATGACTCTTGGCATAATATTTTCCGCAAAGAGGTCTTAAGTCATATAAACGAGCAAATTTTCAGTGTGCTTTATTGCAAAGATAACGGTACACCCAATGCTTCCATTCGAGTACTGGTGGCTATGATGTTACTCAAAGAAGGCCAAGGTTGGAGCGATGATCAGTTATTCGAGAATTGCAATTATAACTTATTGGTTCGCAGTGCTCTCGGCCTCTTAACCCTTGACGATACAGCACCTGTAGCATCTACCTATTATCGCTTTCGTCGCAATATAGTGGATTACAACAGAGAACACAATGCAGACTTGTTTAAAGAGTGCATGCAATCAATCACCAAAAGTCAGATGGTTGAATTTAATGTGAGTGGCAAACACATTCGAATGGATAGTAAACTGATGGGCAGCAACATAGCATGGTATACTCGTTACGAACTTGTACACGAAACTTTGCGTCTTTTTATTAAAGAGCGTCGTGAGTATATTTATAAAAGGTCATTATCGGAGAGTGACTTTGAGTTAATCCAAAGCATTGAGGGTGAGGACGGTGATAAAGTTGTTTATCGTAGTACAAAGTCAGAAATTGAAGCACGTTTCCTTGAATTAGGCAAATTGATGCATCGTTTTATTCACTTGTTCAAAGAGTATCCCGAAGGACAATACGAGATACTTAAAACTGTTTTTAATCAACAGTTTTCTTGTAAAGAGAAGGTGGTGTTGGCTTTAGAGAAAGAAAAAATAAGTGCTGATTCAATTCAATCCCCTCATGATCCGGAAAGTCACTATCGAAATAAAGCTGGTGATAAAGTTAAGGGTAATTCCATCAACGTTACCGAAACATGCGAAAAAAGCACTGAGGAAGCTCCCAAAGTAAATCTGATAACCGATGTAGAAGTAAAGCCGGCAACAGCTTCTGATTGCAACTTCTTGCAAGATGCTGCAGGCAACAGCCAAAAAATGACAACAGATGACATCGAAAAACTCTATGCAGATGGAGCTTATAACAGTTCCGAAAATCAAGAGTTTTGCGCTGACAATGATATAGACCTCATCTTAACCGGACTACAAGGTGCGGAAGGACGATACGACTTAATAGCCGACGAACAAAACGCTGATAAACTGACAGTTATAGATAGAAAAACAGGCAATATAATAGATGCACAACTTGCAAATCCACACAAAAACCCGGAAGAAAAGAAATGGAAAATTAAAACCGATGATGGAAAATGGCGTTACTTTACACGTGAGAATATTCGCACTTCGCTCTTGAGGCAGAAGCTGCGAGACACTCCCAAAGAGGAACGTAATATGCGTAATAATGTCGAGGCAACAATATTTCAAATGGGTTTTCATTATGCCAATAACAAGAGTCGCTACCGCGGTCTTGAAAAGCATAAACTATGGGCTTACTCGCGAGCACTATGGGTGAACTTCGCCCGATTACGTAAACATATGATAAAATTAAGTGAAGGATCATCAATTTATGCTCAAAACTTAATTTTCAGCTCGATTTCTTTCATTCTTCAGCAAATTATTATCAAAATATCATACATCAATTATAAAACTAATAAATCCCGAAAAATGACTCAATTTTCATGTTTTTGAAAAAAGGGGTTGTAAGAGGGGACTCAACGATTAATTTAAATCTTCTTCAAATGATAATTTTTAAAATGGATAATCTAAAATCTAAAATTTTAATTGCCGTTTTATTCTTTTCTTCTTCCTTTTTTACCAATGCAGAAGAATTAAAACTATGGTATCTTCAGCCAGCTGTTGAGTGGACTGAAGCTTTACCAATTGGTAATGGTAGAATGGGGGCAATGGTTTTTGGCAATCCTGTAAACGAACGCATCCAGCTCAATGAGGATTCTCTATGGCCGGGAGGACCAGAATGGGCAGATAACAACAAAGGAACACCTGAAGAGTTAGAAAAGATTAGAAAACTAATGAGGGAAGGAAAATATACTGAGGTTGATAAATTAATAATTGAATCATTTTCGCATCAATCGATCAAGTTTTCACATCAAACAATGGGTGATTTGTTTATTAAGTTTGAAAACCATGATGATTATACGGACTATCAAAGATGGTTGAGTCTTGACTCGGCTGTTGTTACATCTGTATATAAAGTAAATGGGGGAACAGTAAGTCAGCAAGTTTTCTCATCAACCCCGGATAATGTATTAGTTGTTCATCTAAAAAGTACTGCACCGGGAGGTATTAACTGCGAAATAGCCTTGTCTCGTCCTGAGGATAACGGACATCCAACAGTTCAGGTAAGTTCTGTTGAAAATGGACTGATGATGGATGGAATGGTTACCCAATATGGAGGAATGATTGACTCTGAGCCATATCCTATTGATTATGGTGTAAAGTTTCAAGGATTAATGAAAGCTAAAAATAAAGGTGGAAAAGTCATCAGTCAAGGTGGCGTTTTGAAGCTTGAAAATGTAACTGAAGCTACATTGTATTTCTTCGCAAATACTTCATTTTATCACAATAATTTTGAAGAAGTTAATCAACAACAGTGGAATTTAGTTCGAAATAAGCCTTATCATCAATTATTGGATACGCATGTAAAGGACTTCCAAAACATTTTTAATAGGGTGCAATTAAATCTTGAAGGAGATAACTACAGTCAGTTGCCGATTGACAAACGACTTCAAAACTTAAATGCTAATAACTCTGATCCTGCTTTGGAAGCGTTGCTTTTTCAGTATGGCAGGTATTTACTAA
>JBAZIG010000215.1:0-3005 GCA_041651955.1 Minisyncoccota bacterium
TGTATATCGACGGTTACCCTGGCAAATATTCTGTCATCGCCCGCCGT
This sequence comes from Minisyncoccota bacterium, assembly GCA_041651955.1. Classification (GTDB taxonomy): domain Bacteria; phylum Patescibacteriota; class Minisyncoccia; order Minisyncoccales; family Minisyncoccaceae; genus UBA2558. Next base: position 48 of record JBAZIG010000215.1, read on the forward strand.
CACGGGGAGCAGTGGTACATTGCCGGGGTGAATGCCTTGGAGGAACCGCTGGAACTGGAACTGAGCCTGCCCATGGTTGCAGGGAAAAAAGTCAGTATCTATTCCGACAACAGCAATCGGGAGGCAGTTGTCAACAGCAGCAAAATCAATCATAACGGCAAGGTGAAAGTAACGCTCCTGCCCAGAGGAGGATTTGTCATCAAACAATAAAGAATTACCCAGGTTCATCCTGTTGTGAGTAATCTCACAATTCTTTATTCACAAATGGCAGAAAAGCAGACCACAGTCATTTATTAAAATTCATAAGAATGAAAAGCAAAAACGTTACAGTATTCCTTTCTCTTTTTATCTGTTTTGCATCTGTACGGGCACAGGAAAAACTTTACATCAACGAGTTTCCAATATCCGATGTAACATTGCTTCAGGGACCATTCAAAGATGCACGTGACCTCAACATTGAGGTTCTGTTACAGTATGACGTGGATCGCTTACTGGCACCCTACCGTAAAGTAGCAGGACTGCCGGAGAAGGCGGAAAGCTATCCCAACTGGGATGGATTGGATGGACATGTGGCCGGACACTACCTCTCCGCCATGGCAATCAACTATGCGGCTACCGGCAACAAAACCTGCAAGGAACGAATGGAATACATGCTATCGGAGCTGAATGCCTGCATGGAGGCCAATGCAGTACACAATGCCGAATGGGGTACCGGCTATATCGGTGGCTTTCCCAACAGCGCGGCATTGTGGCAGGCGTTCAGGAAAGGCGACTTTGGTTTGTACCACTCCGCATGGGCACCTTTCTACAACCTGCACAAGATGTATGCCGGTCTGCGTGATGCCTGGCTTTATGCAAATAACGAAGAGGCCATATCGCTCTTTCTTCAGTTTTGTAACTGGGGCATCGACATCACCGCTGACCTAAGCAATGAGCAGATGCAGTCAATGCTTAACATGGAACATGGAGGCATGAACGAGATCTTTGCAGATGCTTACCAGATAACCGGCAACGAGAAATACCTGGTGGCAGCAAGGAGATATTCACACAATCTGTTTCTTGAACCTCTGTCGCAGGGAATAGACAACCTCGACAACAAGCATGCCAACACCCAGATACCCAAATTTATCGGCTTTGCCAGAATCGCGGAACTGAGCGGTGACAATGAGTATGAAAATGCGGGACGTTTCTCCTGGGAGACGATAGTGAAAAACCGTACGCTTGCTTTCGGAGGAAACAGCCGTCGTGAACATTTCCCCAGTGTGGCGTCAGCTGGTGATTACATCAACGATGTGGACGGTCCTGAGACCTGTAACTCCTACAACATGCTGAAATTGACCGAAGATCTGTTCCGTGTCCGCCCGTCGGCACATTACGCCGATTACTATGAACGGACACTGTTCAATCACATACTCTCTACCCAGCACCCGGAACATGGAGGTTATGTCTATTTCACCACGGCACGCCCCCGTCACTATCGGGTCTATTCAACCCCCAACAATGCCATGTGGTGCTGTGTGGGCACTGGTATGGAAAACCATAGTAAATACAACCAGTTTATATACACCCATGCAGGCGATTCACTCTACCTGAACCTTTTTATTGCTTCTGAGCTAAATTGGAAGAATAAAAAAGTCAGAATAAGACAGGAAACCGGATTCCCATATGAAGAGGGTACGAAACTTACCATTACCGAGGGATCTTCACACTTCCCGCTGATGGTCCGGCATCCGGAATGGGTAAAGGAAGGGGAGTTGACCATCAGGATAAACGGCAAGGAGGTGAAGTACGACTCACACCCTTCCTCCTATATCTGCATTGAGAGAAGTTGGGTAAAGGGGGATGTTATGGAAGTGGATCTGCCGATGCACAATAGAGTCGAACCGCTGCCTAGTCTGGAGAACTACATCGCATTCATGCGTGGTCCCATTCTGTTGGGTGCCAGCACCGGTAGCGAAGACATGAAAGGATTGTTAGCCGATGACGGACGCTGGGCTCAGTACCCGGGTGGGCAGATGTTACCGGTTGACCAGGCACCGATACTAGTAGAGGACGACATCCAACAGATTGCAGACAAACTGACTCCAGTAAAGGAACGGCCCATGCAGTTCAAGCTGAATGTCAGGATGGAGAATCCAATGGAGGTGACACTTGAGCCGTTTGCAAAGATACACGATGCAAGGTATATGATATACTGGTTGGCACTCTCAAACGATGGATACAGTGCATACAAGGACTCCCTGACGGCGATCGAAAACGAAAAGATCGCCATTGAACGGCGCACCATTGACTTTGTGGCTACAGGGGAGCAACAACCGGAGACAGACCATGCCATGCAAAGTGAACACTCAACAGCAGGTAACAGCAACAACCAGTTCTATCGTGAAGCAAACAGGGATGGTTATTTCAGCTATGAAATGAAAACCGGATCAGAAACCAGTCTCACCCTCCTGGTTCGTTATTGGGGTGCTGAGTGGGGAGGTCGTAAGTTTGACATCTTCATCGACGATGAAAAGCTGTTGACAGAAGAGAATACCGGTCGCTGGAACCAATCACGATTTTTTGATGTCTCCTATGCTATTCCCGAAAGGATGGTTGCAGGAAAAGAAAAAATCAGGATAAGGTTTCAGTCACTGCCGGGCAATACCGCCGGCGCAGTCTACTTTATCCGTTTGCTTGGAAAATAACCAATCAACGAAACAATGAGTACAGTCACATTTAAAATAAATGAATAGGCATATGAAGAATTTAATCGTTATTTTTCAGAAGGCAATGTTTGCCTTGGTATTTCTTGGAACAGGGCTTATGAATCCTCTGTCCGCCCAGACCGCTGATATTGCGAATCTACCGGAACCGAGAGTTGTAGAAGATGGAGGAACCGGTGCCTATAAGGCGATCATGTATACCGATGCCGGACTCACCACCCACACCATCTTCCGCCCTGACGCTCTGGATCCG
>JBAZIG010000216.1:0-2993 GCA_041651955.1 Minisyncoccota bacterium
AACATACAGATCACCGTATTGTGAGGCTTCTTTGAAAAATGCTATGTGCCCGCTGTGTAGCAAATCATAACATCCGGACACAAATACTTTTTGGGGCATTTCTATGCTTTTAGGATATACTGTTAATGTACCACTGATACAACTTTTCTACTCCTTCTTCAATATCGATCTTATGATGCCATCCAAGCTCATGAAGCTTTGAAGGATCCGTTAGCTTCCTCATGGTCCCGTCCGGCTTGGAAGAATCAAAACTAATCTTTCCTTTGTATCCAACGGTTTCGACAATAATTTGTGCCAACCCGGTAATGGTTACTTCCTTACCTGTACCAATATTGATATGGCAATTGCGAATTTCATTTCCCTCGGGTATTGTATCCTTGAAATCTACACGCTCCATGATATACACACAAGCATCGGCCATTTCCTCACTCCACAAAAATTCCCGTAATGGCTTTCCCGTTCCCCATAAAACCACCTTATCTGAATGTATGCCGTATTTTGCCAATTTGTCTTTTATCTCACTATTGGAGCTTTTGCCGTTTATACCTTCTACAGGACGTTTGTCAAGATCGGCACGTATAGTTTTCCAGTTGTCGTTCATTAGCCAGTGACTCAAGACAATTTTGCGAATCATGGCCGGCATTACATGGCTGTTTTCCAAATGGAAATTGTCATTGGGTCCGTATAAATTGGTTGGCATAACCGCTATGAAATTAGTACCGTATTGCAAGTTAAAGCTTTCACACATTTTCAAACCAGCAATTTTAGCGATTGCATAAGGCTCGTTGGTATATTCCAGTGGGGCAGTTAACAAACAATCTTCTCTCATAGGCTGCGGAGCTTCCCTTGGATAGATACAAGTACTGCCCAAAAACAACAATTTTTTAACCCCATGATGAAAGCTTTCTCCAATAACATTGTTCTGAATAACCAGGTTTTTATATATAAAATCTGAACGATAAGTAGTGTTGGCCATAATCCCACCTACAACGGCAGCTGCCAGGATCACATATTCCGGGTTTTCCTTATCAAAAAACTCTTTCACTGCTTCCCTATCCATCAAATCCATTTCATCTATTGAACGGCCAATAAGGTTTGTATATCCTTTAGATTTTAAATTATTCCAAATGGCTGAACCTACCAGTCCCAAGTGACCGGCTACGTATATCCTACTGTTTTTTTCCATGATCATTATTCCATAGTACTCCTTAAATACAATTTTCTAACAAAACACATATCGTGCATTACCATTTTTTTAACCAATTCAGGAAAAGATGTTTTTGTGGGATTCCATCCCAATACGCTCTTCGCTTTTGTTGGATCACCCAAAAGCAAAGCTACCTCTGCAGGTCGGAAATATTTGGGATCCACTTCCACCAAGACTTTCCCGGTTTCCTGATCAATCCCTTTTTCTTTAATGCCTTTTCCTTCCCAACGAAGATTAATCCCCACTTCCTTAAATGCCAGTGTACAGAATTCCCTGACAGAATGATTCTCACCTGTTGCTATTACAAAATCTTCCGGTGTATGGTGCTGCAACATCAGCCACATACATTCTACGTAATCTTCTGCATATCCCCAGTCACGTAAGGAATCCAGATTTCCCAAATACAATTTATCCTGAAATCCTTGTTTGATACGTGCTGCAGCCAATGTGATCTTCCGGGTTACGAATGTTTCCCCACGTCTTTCACTTTCATGGTTAAACAAAATTCCATTTACGGCAAACATTCCGTATGATTCCCGATAATTCTTCGTTATCCAAAATCCATACAATTTGGCCACACCATAAGGACTTCGGGGATAAAAAGGTGTTGTTTCCTTTTGGGGTGTTTCCTGTACCAGACCATATAATTCAGAAGTAGATGCCTGGTAAATACGTGTTTTTTTCTCCATGTCCAAAATCCGCACTGCTTCCAATAAGCGTAACGTTCCAACAGCATCAGTTTCTGCTGTAAACTCCGGCACATCAAAACTGACTTTCACATGGCTTTGGGCAGCCAGATTATAAATTTCGTCCGGCTTAACAGTTTGCAGGATCCTGATAATCGAACTGGAGTCCGTCATATCTCCGTAATGCAATGTCAGTAAACGTTTCTGGTGCATATCGCGAATCCATTCATCCAAATATAGGTGTTCTATTCGTGCTGTATTGAAAGATGAAGAACGACGGATTATACCATGGACTTCATAACCTTTTTCCAGAAGGAATTCAGCCAGATAAGAACCGTCCTGGCCAGTGATTCCGGTTATTAGTGCTTTTCTACTCATTAAACATATTTTTTTATTTCTATTTTTTCATTTAATAATTCTGTCACCCTGTCCTTTACCTGTAACTGTTGCAAGAACATATTTCAAATAATTGGTCAAATTTAAGTCTTTTAACATCAGTGCATCAAATTCGGAAAGTTTAACAGGAGTCGACATATCAACATCGTTTATTTGAGCAAGTCCGGTTATTCCCGGTTTAAAGTTATAAACACCTCTTTTTTCACGTTCACTAATGAGTTCTTCTTGGCTAAAGAGGCAAGGTCTGGGACCAACCAGGCTCATATCACCTATTAAAACATTCAAAAGCTGTGGTAATTCATCAAGCTTGGTTTTTCGCAGGAATGATCCGAATTTTGTTACATCACTTTGATTTGCAAGATGAGTCGCTACTGATCTAGTATTTAAATTCATTGTCCGGAACTTATACAAGGTAAAAGGATGCTTGTTTTTCCCCACCCTTCTTTGTCTGAATATTGGTGATCCAGTATCAAACAAGCCAATAATATATAACACCAAGATTAGGGGTAAAAGGAGGATCAACCCAAAAAAAGACGCCCAAAAATCAATTATGCGAATCATATAATATTACTCATGCAATTACTATTTATTAAAACTTGCCAGTGTTTTCCTCATTCCTTCTTCTGCAGTGACTGGCATCTTGTCGATACCCAGCGCCTGTTTAATCTTGGCATTGCTCACCACGTAGTTCTCCGTGAGCTTGC
>JBAZIG010000217.1:0-2982 GCA_041651955.1 Minisyncoccota bacterium
CGAAAAGTATCTTGCAGAGGTTGAGATCTCATTTAAGCAGAAGGGGCTTAAAGTGTCATCAATAGTTGTTTTCGGGCAACCGGCTGATCAGATTATTGATTATTCTCAAGCCAATAATGTTGATCTATTGCTACCGCCAGTCATGGTAGAAGCGGCATCACACGCTGGGTATTCGGAAGTGTCACTGATAAAATTTTACACGCGGGAGACACGCCTGTTTTGGTTGTAAAAGCTAAAATAGCTTAAGAAGCAACTTTTATTGTTTAATATTTATCACGTTTAAAGATTGCAAACGATTTGATTACCGGAGGGAGAAAAAGCTGTGTATCAAATAATTAAAAACACTGCTATAGAAGCCCTCGGGGCCATGTTACCGATCGTTGCCATCATAGTTACTCTGCATTTTACAGTATTAAATGTAGAATCTACAGTCTTTTTACGCTTCCTTGCCGGGTCAACAATGTCGGTGTTTGGTGTTTTTTTCTTCCTGCTTGGGGCGAGAACCGGCATACTTCCGATGGGAAGAGACATCGGTGCTGAGTTACCCCAGCACAACTCTATTCCACTCATAGTTGCAGTCGGCTTGATATTTGGTTTTGCCGTGACAACAGCAGAACCTGGGGTAATGACGCTTAACAATATAGCAACTAATGCCGGTGTTGATAACGGCGCCACGCTGATAATTGTTATTTCAGCTGGCGTAGCTGTTTTATTTACAACAGGGTTGATTCGTATTATATTTGGCTTTCCGATCAAGTATGTACTTGCAATCACCTATGGTATTGCAATTATCCTGGCATTTTTTACACCACCGGAGTTTCTTTCGATCGCTTTTGATGGTGGCGGTGTTGCCGCTGGCTCCTTTACTGTACCAATGCTGCTTGCACTTGGTATGGGTTTTACCTCAGTGCTTGGCAACCGGTCATATCTCTCTGATGGCTTTGGGCTTATTGGCCTTGCCTGCGCCGGCCCCATAATAGGCTTGCTTGTATTGGGGGTGTTTTTCTTCTAATGATGCTTGGTATTTTTGAAGGGTTAGACAACGTTACGCTTGATATAATATTACCCATAGCGCTACTGCTTATCTTCTTCCTAGTATTCCAGTTTCTTTTTTTAAAGCGGCCTCTAAGGCAGGTCTTGGTTCTTCTGAGAGGCCTTCTGTTTGCTTTCGTTGGCCTTGTATTATTTCTCCAGGGCATCAATATTGCCTTCGTTCCAATGGGTCAGGAAATAGGCTCGGCTTTTGGAGGTTTTGACAACACCTGGACGCTTATTCCATTAGGTTTTGTTCTGGGATTTTTTATCACACTTGCTGAACCTCAGGTGAGGGTATTAAGTCAAACAGTGGAAGAGGCTTCCAGTGGCTATATACGTTCAAAAACTATACTGATTTTGCTGTGTTTAGCTGTAGCAACATTCACCGCACTGGCAATGGCAAGGACAGTGTTTGGAATACCTCTCCATTTTGTTATAATACCTGGATACCTTATTGCCGTCATATTATTGTTTTTTGCTGATAAGGATTTTGTTGCCATGGCTTTTGATTCCGGGAGTATAGCAACCGGGCCATTGACAGTGGCATTCATGGTATCCTTGACTGTTGGTGTATCCGATGCTCTGGATGGCCGCAATATGATTGTTGACGGTTTTGGATTAATTGGTATTATTACGCTGGCTCCAATAATTTCAATCCAGCTACTTAGCCTTATATATGCTGTAAAGACTGCTCGAGGAGAAGTTAGCGATGACTCAGGAAAATAAATCTCTGATAGTAACTATCGTAAAAAAGGGAGTTGGGGATACAGTCATTGAAACATCAATGAATGCAGGAGCCAAAGGCGGCACCATAATATTTGGTCGCGGCATTGGAATTCATGAAAAAAAGAAGATACTTGGTGTGCCAATTGAACCTGAAAAGGAAATCGTGTTGACTGTTGTACTCAGTGAAAATGCAAAGCTTGTTCTAGATGAAATAGTAAAGGCCGCTAAACTGGGAGAACCAGGAAGAGGTGTAGCTTTTACTTTAAGCCTGGATCAATTTGCTGGAGTAGCACATGAAATGCTCGAAGGATTAATTGAGGAAGACGAACCAGGAGAAAACACCCCCAGTTCAACAACAAATGAAACAGAAAGCCCGGAATGATAATAAGCATAACAGAACACACCATAAGGCTTTGGTAACTGGCTAAAATATTTATATGAATACGTTTGTCCTTGTGGTACGCTAACCAAACCGGCTTTTTTACGTTACATTGTTACAGACAAGACCGGGGAGGAACCCAAGTGAAATTATCTAGAGCAGTTATTTGCATTGGTATTTCAGCCATATTAGCCGCGCCGCTTCTTTTTTCTGCTTGTTCTAACCAAGCAAGCCAGGAAAACCAAAAAGCAGAAGCCATCCTTGCCGCACAACAGTTTATTGCATCCAGTGGTTCATTTGCAGTAGAAAATAACCCCTGCCCGCTGACACTTATGGAAGTAAGGCAGATCGGCAGCCAGGCAGATGAGGCATGGGAAGTTGTTTATCAGTTTGAAGCCGATCCCGCCAAGCCGACATGGAATCAAAGCGCAGATACCCCAGTTTCACACAAAGCGGTTGTTACTGTAGAAAACAGGAAGGTTACCTCCGCAGTCATAGACGGTAAACTGGATATCGTAGCAGAGCCAACCCCGGGCGGAATAGATATCCATATGGCTCCAGTCCACGAGGTTGCTGTTGACTTCATGGAATCTGATCCTATCCAGGTAGGAGTGCATATACAGCTGGGGCTCAGGTCCGGCTGTACAACCTTTCATGATGCAGTAATAAATCGGGAAGCTGGCGAGATACAGATAACGGTTACCGCACAGGAGCCAGTCGGCGTAGCTTGCCCAGCTATTTACATTTTTTACGATAAGTATATAAACTTGGGCACAGAATTTGCTTCCGGCCAAACATATACCCTGGTTGTGAATGAATACACTACATCTTTTACCATGCAA
>JBAZIG010000218.1:0-2980 GCA_041651955.1 Minisyncoccota bacterium
CAATTGGGGTTTGCATTCACGTACAAACGCTAACGCCTTATCAGGAGAAGAGACTGTTTCAACGTCATAGCCAGCACGTTTCAACAAAAACGATAGCGAAGAACGTACAGAAGCATCATCATCAATTATTAGTATCATAGGTTATAAGGGGGTTATCAGTTACAAAGATATAAAATTAGGGTTAGCAAGAGGGAGTAAAGGGAAATAAAACACAATGAAAGGGAATTATACAATCGGAGTAGAGACGCAATGCCCGCTCGCGCCGATTTCCAAATCGGTGTGCTGCGAAGCAGAAATAAATAAGAGTGTTTTGCTAAGCGATTCACCCCGTGGAATACCGCACAGCGTAAAAATCTCCGATTTTATTCCACTGGGCAGGCGGATTACAAATCCGCTCGAGCAACGCAGTCCTCATTATTTATTGATAATGGATTCAAACTCCACATCAATATCCCTCCTCTCCACAAAATCATACAACGTCAAACTACGTATTTGATACAGATAATACCAATAGAGATGCATTTCCGATACATATTTGCCCCGCGCATTATCTTTCGATAGTTGCGCATCATTCAGGTCCAACGTGTTTATTTTACCAATCATAAACGACTCCACCGATGTGTTATACCTCCGTTGCGCTATCTCGTCAGCCTCTTTGGATATACGAAACTGTTCGGCTTGATTATTGAACTGCTCTACCAATAGGAATATATCTTGATTAAAATCCATCTGCTCTTGTTTTAAACGCGATGAGATAACTTCTCGGTTCGATTCGGCTACTTTCACCCTACCCTTTCGCTTACCCCAATCCAAGATGGGTATTTTCACACCCACTTGCACCACTTGATAGTCCATCAAATCGCTATAAGCAGAGCGCAACTTTTGGTCTTGTCCCGTGTAACCCACCGATGCATACAAATCAATCTGTCGGCGATTGCCTTTTGCTTGCGCCACTTCAAAATCGGCTTCCAATTGTCGGCGACGAATATTTTGTGCAAACGGATTGTTCTCTTGTGCTTTCGTTAGCACATCGTAGTAAGCAATGTTGGGATATTCCATCATTTCGGGAACAAGCGCATCAATGCTATCTTGCTCGCTCAGTCCCAAAAAGGAACGCAGTTGAAACATAGCAGCATTCAGTCCCGATTGTTCTCGTGTAACACTTGAAGTTGCTTTCAATACAGAAAGCTTCAATTGCAGCAGCTCATTTTCTGATATCTGCCCCATCTCCCGTCGAGCTTCAGCAATCTCGAAGATGCGGTCGGCATTTAGTTTGTTTTGCTGCGCAATATGCAAGTTTTCCTTTGCCATTAGCAATTGAAAATAGTAAGTTATTGTGCGCAAGGTGACCCTTTCTACATCTTCCAGAAAAGCAGCCTTTGCCTCTTTGTATCGAATGGGTTCGATGCGGCGTTGCCATTTCAGATTGTTCACCCCAAAGATGGGTTGCGAAAGCGTCACACCAAAAGGCACACTCATATAATACTTGTTGGCTCCGCTTGTGTTGAGCGGATCGATAAACTGTAGCGATGAACTAACCGACACCTTTCCACCCGTGAGCCAAATATTCTGGTCGATAGATATTTCACCATTCATTTGCAACGAGTTGTTGCGCACATATTTATACGAACCATCTTCGCTCTGATACAAATTGTAACTCTTGCTATAATTGGGTAGCGAAGCATTGAAATTTACTTCGGGCAGCAAGTCGGACTGATACGTGCGGAATTCCCAATATGATGTTTTCAATTCATTAAGCGCCACAGCAGCATCCACCGATTGCAGACGTGCCATTTCGATGGCTTGGGGAAGTGTCAGCGTTTGTTGCGCCGACACGCCCGTTGCCAAAGTGAACACACATAGTAAGTGTAAAAAAAGTGATTTATTCATTTTTAAATAGCTGTTAGGTGTTAGGTTTTGGGTGTTAGCCCTAGAGAGGCAATGCATTGCGTCTCTACATTCGGCAAAACTATTCGTCACGTAACGCATCCGCTGGTGAAATTTTAATTGCCTTCCGAGCAGGAAACCAGATACCAAATAGTATCATTAATGCTAAAAGAAGATAAGTGATGCCAAAGCCAATAAAGTAACGCCCTATTGTGAAAGCGGATGATTCCACTAATATTTCTGCATTTGTTATAAATGCAAATAGAAGCATTGCAGGAACCATTGCAAAAGTAAGCAATAGTAATCCTTCTGTGTAAAACATCTTCAAGAGACCTTTACGTGTTTCACCCATTGCAATACGCACCCCTATCTCGTTACGCCGATATTGTGTTCGAAACCAAAATGTGCCTGTAATGCCTAAGAAAATATTGATGAGAAGAAAAAAAATAATAAAGGAACGCATGCGTAAATCATTCATATTATCTAAATGATATATTTTTTTATTTTCTAGGATTGATTGAATAGTATTCAAATAGTAATTACCAAGACGCAACTGCTCTGTCATTTGCTGACGAAAACGATTTGAAAAATCATAGTCTTCCTCTGGTTTAACACGAATACATATCTCAAGTTGATCTACATAGTCTCTCGCAAAATAATGATAATAACCTTCTCCGATTTGTCTTGCAAAATAGGTGTCCCAATCTGTAAAGTTATCGAATCTGATGTTTGTTGAAACAGCTCCCACACGATACAGTTGTGCTGAATCTGATTTTTCAAATGAGACCTCTTTACCTACAGCAGATTCCTTGTCTCCAAATAATTGTTTCTCTATATCCTCTGAAATTACAAGCTCATTCTTTTCTAAAGCACTCACTAATTCGTTTGTACTCCCGTTTTTTGATTTATATCGAAACACCTTAAAAAAATCAGGTGTAACCATACGTCTAACCGCAATATCAGATTGAAGCGTATCACGAAATAGATGTTGAGCACTATTGCCACCTCTATATGGTCTTGAATTGATAGAAATACTTGCCGCTTCAATCAATGAATTATGTTGAATTCGCTCTAAAATAGTTTTTAGTCTTGC
>JBAZIG010000219.1:0-2974 GCA_041651955.1 Minisyncoccota bacterium
ATAATTCGCTCGGTGAATTGATCGATAAAAACAACATGTCACAACTCCCTTTAAAACAGGAAATCATTGACACGCTCCGAATAAATGAAGAAGAAAAGGAACTTATCCTGATAAAATACAAGAGAGCTATCGAGGATCCCTATTTCGTCAATGAATTGAAAAAAAGAAAGCCATCCTGGTATTCAGATGACTGGATAAGAAGAAACATTGATGCATTTCCGCAGTCATTTGATCAATCACTGGATCGCTGGAGAAAGCTATACAGAGCAGCACAGAGTCAAATTGTGGCAGCCACTTCCATCATTGAAAATAGAATTTACGCGGATAATCATGAGAAGAAGAAGGAAGCGTACAAAAGTTTACGACAGGCAGAAAGACAACGTGACCTTCTGTTAAATGAGCCAACTGATGGAAATCGGAACAACAAAGACCAATCAGAGTTTTATCCCTATCGCTATTTTGCTGCGGAAGGATTTCTCCCCGGTTACAACTTTACCCGCTTACCCGTACGTTCTTTCATGGAAAGCGAAGATGGAGGAGGTGAATACGTTTCACGTGCTCGTTTTGTTGCCTTGAATGAATTTGGTCCACGAAATGTTATTTATCACGATGGTGCCAAATACAGGGTTGACCGCATGATTTTGACCGAGGCAGAACTTAAGTTGGAGAATGGGAAAATATGCCCTAAAACAGGTTACTTCCTCTACGACAAACAGTACGGTTATGAAGTTGATCCGATCATAAATGAGACTCTTCAGTTGGATACCAACAAACATGTGCACACCACCTTGATTGAAATGGCCGAGACAAGAGCATATGAGTTACAAAGAATAACCTGCCAAGAAGAAGAAAGAACCAAGAAAGGATATGACATTCAAACCTATTTTGCTGTAGATGGTGGTTTTGACAATACCATAGAAGGACTGGTGTGTATTGGCGAAGAGAAACTCCTGCACTTGCACTATTTACCAACCTGCCGGATATTCAAGCTCAACCTAAAATGGCGTGCTTCAAAAGAGTATGGATACACCATCAACATGAATACCGGATACTGGCAAAGTAAATCACAAAAGGAAAGTAGGATAGAGTCGGGTGATGTCGATAGCATCAAAGATGTGAAACTGTTCACCTCTGATACTGCCAATGCCCTGTACATTCAACCCATCAAATCACTTGGACTAGATGGTGGAAAAAATGGTGTGATCACCCTGATGTTCGCCATCAAGAGAGCCATCGAAAACTACTTTCAGGTTGAATCAAATGAAATTGGAACTACCATCCTGGGAGATGAGGAGGCACCCAATATTCTGATATACGAAGCATCGGAAGGAAGTCTTGGCGTACTGTCTCAAATCGTGGACAATCCTTCTATTTACAAAGCCATCATGGAAGAGGCATACCAGATATGCTTCCATGAAAACGGAGAAGAGGTAGAAGGTGAAGTGCTCCCCGCCACTTACGATGATTTACTCAGCTATTATAACCAATATTTCCATCAGCAGATCGATCGTAATCTGGTACGCGATGCACTGCGAAACCTCAGGGAATCACAGGTTGAAATATTAACCAATAAATCGTTCAGCAGTTATGACGAACAATATCATTTCCTGCAAGCGAACAGAGATCCAAACAGCAGCACAGAAGATAAGTTCTTAAAATACCTATACAAGCAAGGAATCAAACTTCCCGATGAGGCTCAACCCAAAGTGGAGAAAATGTACGTGCGCCCTGATTTCTATTACAAACCGAACGTATGTATTTTCTGTGATGGTACGCCACATGATGATTCTCAAGTTAAAGAAGATGATTCTCAAAAGAGATTAGCATTGAAGAATGCGGGTTATCAGGTTCTTTCATGGTATTACATGGACTCACTAGAAGAGTTTGTAGCTAAAAGACCCGATATTTTTAAAAAGGTGAAAGAAAAATGATTAGACCATTCGAATATAAGCCAGGCAGCCTGGTCACATTGCGTAACAGGCCATGGGTAGTGTTGCCATCGGAAGACAGCGATCTGCTGTTATTGAAACCATTGGGTGGTTCTGACGAAGAAATTACCGGCATATTTCTACCTGTAGCTAAAGAGACCGATATACCTCAGTCCTACAATTTCATTAAGCCATCTTCAAGTGACTTGGGCGATTTTACTTCCGCCAAGCTTTTATACAATGCGGCCCGGCTATCATTCAGAAATGCAGCCGGTCCATTCAGATGCCTGGGGAAACTATCATTTCGTCCTCGTTCCTATCAGATGGTACCATTGATCATGGCATTGAAACAGGAGACAACACGATTGTTGATTGCCGATGACGTGGGTGTGGGTAAAACCATTGAAGCTCTCTTGATTGCAAAAGAATTGTTTGAACGCAAGGAGATAAAACGGTTCGCCATAGTATGCTTGCCACACTTGTGTGACCAGTGGCAGGATGAATTAAAGAACAAGTTCGGAATTGAAGCCGTAATCATCCGATCTGGTACAGCCTCAGCTTTAGAAAGACAGATTCGATCGCACGAGAATATTTTCCGGGCATTCCCATTTCAAATTATCTCAATCGATTACATAAAAACTGGGAATAAACGACAAGTATTCATAGACCACTGCCCTGAACTGATCATGGTCGATGAAGCACACACTTGTGCCAAGCCTGCCGGTGCAAACAATTCACAGCAACTGCGTTATCACTTGCTGCATGATCTATCAAGAAAACAAGATCAGCACCTGGTAATGCTGACAGCCACACCGCATAGCGGGAAACAGGCAGAATTTCAGTCATTGTTGGGATTGCTGAAACCTGATTTTGAGAAAATTGATGTGATCACTGCCAGTGAGCTGGAGAGAAAAGAAATAGCCAGACACTTCATTCAACGACGAAGAGCCGATGTGTTGAAATGGCTTGATGAAGAAACAAAATTTCCGGAGCGTAATTCCATAGACAAAGATTACGAGATCGGCAGTACCTATGCGGAAGTATTC
>JBAZIG010000220.1:0-2973 GCA_041651955.1 Minisyncoccota bacterium
AACACCGAGACTAATGGACGCTATCATTCCGATTGGTGCAGCATGATGTACCCCCGTCTGCAATTAGCCCGCAACCTCTTGACAGATGATGGGGTAATCTTTATTTCAATTGATGATAATGAAGTACACAATTTGCGGAAGATTTGTGATGAGGTATTTGGGGAGAGTAACTTCATTGGGGGGATTATCTGGGAGAGAGCTTTCGCACCTAAAAATGATGCTAAATATATTTCTAATAGCCATGATTACATTATTATTTATACAAAACAAATTGATTCTTTTCAGATTGGATTACTTGAAAGAACAGATGTAGCAAATAGTCGATATAAAAATCCAGATAATGATCCAAAGGGACCGTGGGCTCCAGATAATTTAACAGTTAAAACATATAGTGAAGCTTATGACTATGAAATTACAACTCCATTTGGTAAAGTAGTAAAGCCCGCAAATGGAAGATGTTGGTTTACTAGTAAGGAACGAATGCAGAAATTAATAGATGACGGAAGAATCTGGTTTGGAGAAGATGGTAATAACAGGATGCCTAGACTAAAAAGATATTTGTCTGATGTTCAGCAGGGGATGACTCCAATTTCTATATGGTACAATAAAGATGTAGGTCATAATCAAGAAGGACGGCAGGAGCTTAAAAAACTTTTTGATGATAAGGGATATTTTGATGGTCCTAAGCCACTTAGATTATTGAGTAGAATTATAAAAATTGCAAACACAAAAAAGGATTCAATCATCCTTGATTTCTTCTCCGGCTCCGCAACAACTGCCCATGCGGTAATGCAACTCAATGCCGAAGATGGTGGCAACCGGAAGTTCATCATGGTGCAGCTGCCGGAAGAGACCGATCCCAAATCAGAGGCTTACAAGGCGGGATACAAGAACATCTGCGAAATTGGTAAAGAACGTATCCGAAGGGCAGGGAAAAAGATTGAAGAATCACAAGAGGCTAAAGTAAAAGCAAATGAGGAAGAGTTATTCGAAGATGAAAAAACAGGGTCTGTGGATACCGGTTTCCGGGTATTGAAAGTGGACAGTACCAACATGAAAGATGTCTTTTACAGTCCCTCTGAATACAACCAGCAGATGCTTCTGGACCTGGAAAGCAACATCAAGGAAGACCGCACCGATATCGACCTGCTGTATGGGGTTCTTCTCGAATGGGGTGTTCCGCTCTCATTGCCCCACATCACCGAAAAGATCGGTGGGAAGGATGTGCACTTTGTAAACGATACCGATCTAGTGGCCTGCTTCGAAGAGCATGTGCCGGAAGAGGTGATCCGGGAGATTGCCAGACGGAAACCGTTGCGGGTGGTGTTCCGCGACAGCTCGTTCCGTAACAGTCCGGACAAGATAAACGTAAGCGAGATCTTCAAAACACTTTCTCCTGAAACAACCATTAAGGTTATATAATTCTACCACTATGGCTTATCAGATACCCAAATTGCCCTTGACCGGTGAAATAGAAACCAAAGCAGTACTCAAACAGCTCAATGCATCGAACCGTGTATTGGCAGAACTGAAAGGAGTTGCTTTGACCATTCCGAATGAAACCATATTGATCAATACGCTAGCGTTGCAGGAAGCCAAAGACAGTTCTGCTATTGAAAACATTGTCACAACCCATGATGATCTTTATCGGTCAGCTTCTGATGCAAAAAGCATGGCTATTTCTGCTGCTGCCAAAGAGGTTCACTCCTATGCTGTAGCGTTAAAACATGGATTTCAACTGGTAAGAAAGACGAAACTTCTTTCGAACTCGGTGATCAAAGAGATCCAAAGTATGCTGGAACTTAATGATGCCGGTTTTCGCAAGATTCCGGGTACTTCTTTGAAGAATCAGTCAGGAGAAATCATTTATACCCCGCCTCAGAATCCTGTTGAGATTGAAGATTACATGGCTAATCTTGAGATTTTTATCAACAATGACGATGTGTCAGACCTCGATCCTTTAACCAAGATGGCAATTATTCACCATCAGTTTGAGAGTATTCACCCTTTCTTCGACGGAAACGGCAGAACAGGCCGTATCATCAATATTCTTTATCTTGTGGTCAAAGATCGGCTGGATATTCCCATTTTGTACTTGAGTCGGTACATCATCAAAAACAAATCTGAGTATTACAAGCTACTTCAAAAAGTACGTGACTCCGATGCCTGGGAAGAGTGGATTCTATTCATTTTGAAAGGTGTTGAAGAAACAGCCCGGCAGACCATCTATCTGGTGAAACAGATATCTGCAATAATGTCGGAATATAAATTCAAAATGCGTCCTGCTTTTGGCAAGGTTTATCGGCACGAATTACTCAACAACCTTTTCAACCATCCCTACACGAAAATCGAGTTCATTATGCAGGACTTGGGGGTGAAGCGTCTGACTGCTGCAAAATACCTGGATATGTTGGTGAATGAAGAGCATGGAATGCAGTTGCTGGAAAAGATTAAAATTGGGAGAGAGAATTACTACCTGAATACCCGGTTAATAGATCTCTTCATGAATTTTTCAATTTCTGGATTGGATGACAACACTGAAACAATCACCTCTCAATAATATGTATGCGATTTTGCGTTTTCGCATACATGTTTTGGGGAAATGTATAGGATTCTTCGTTTTTGCGTGCTCATTTCCCAGAGGTGACTATTATATAATGAATACAATTCAACAGTCGTGAAGTTAAAATTTAAACATCAGAAGTTCCAAGAGGAGGCAGCCAAGGCGGTATGCGATGTGTTTGCAGGGCAGCCCTGTTTGTCGGAAATCAATTATTTGATCGACCGGGGAGATTCCAAAGGGCAGGGAGAAATTTACGATTTTACCGGCTTCAAGAACCATAAGATCGTTCCGCAACTGACGGACGAGATGATCCTGGACAATATCCGGAAGATTCAACGGATGCACCAGATCCCGCCATCGTTGGAGCTGGAAGGACGATACAACCTGACCATCGAGATGGAGACGGGTAC
>JBAZIG010000221.1:0-2971 GCA_041651955.1 Minisyncoccota bacterium
CGAGGATGGTACAACCTGGTCCTAAAGAAACAGCATGCGAAGGAAATTGTTGCGTTGTATAAAACTCCTCTAGAGCTGCAATTTCTGATGCCCACTCAGTGCTCAAGCTAGAGGGCACTAGTTTGTTATCTTCAGGTGGAGTTATATCCGGTATAGCATGAACAGGGGCTGGTTTGCTTCTTGATAGTGCCTCTCGGATCAGATAATCGGCAATATCCAAACCCTCCTCTTTTTCCTGTGCAGTAGCTCTTCTTTCTAGTAAGCCGGATACGCTTATTTTTTTACATACGTGTTTTAGCTTTTCCGCCACTGTTCTCCATTTATCATAAGCCATGGCGTCTGGAAAGAGAATGACCTCTCTACCCTGTAGGCAACTACATCTGTTGGGATTTAAATTAGACACCCCTCCGCTAGCCAGCCATATTAGCTCAGGCATGAAAGCACTGGCAATGATAGCTGTTTTCTCAGATTCAACGATCGCCACCTTACCACTACTATTAGCTAGTAAATGTTCCCCGAATAAGCATTGGAAGAGATTGTAGTTGGGGTCATTAAGCAAGGCATGCATCCAGCCAATACGATTGAAGGGTTGTTTTATACGGTGTCCCGATACCGGATCATATAGCATGATTTTTCCTGTTCGGATCTTCCCCTGTGTATCAATTTGCCAGAAAACAGTACTTCCGGACCAATGTTCCGAAGTCCCTATAAAGTATTTTTTTATTATCCTGATAAGCTCCTCTGGCGATAGTATGGTGCGCAGGAAAAGAACAAGATTGTTCTTATCATAGTTTGCCAAACTTTCTTGAAAAGCATCATTAGAAAAAAATGAAGTCAAAGTAGGTTCAGGAAGCTTAGTTGGCTTCTGGGGTTTACCAGTCCCATAAGAGCCGGTTGTAGTATTTACATGATCATTTAAGTACTCCCGAGGTGAATAATGATAACCACATTTTTCTTCTCGATCACAACGCCCAACGGAAGAATGAAGCTCCTTGCTGGTGTCAGAGTCAATGTATCTTACAAAAGTCTTTTGTCCGCACCTTGGGCAAAGCCATTTGCCTCTCTTTGCCAGACTATATTTATATTCTGCCATAACTACTCGAAAATGGTTTTCTGTTCGTTCTGATTTTCCGTAGCTACTGTTACACTGTTACACCCGTTACACCCTGTAACAGGTGAAACAGGTGTAACATTATTAGCACTTAGCTCTTTGTTTTTAAGCCGTCTATTTACTGTGGCTACAGACACTCCGAGTTCTCTGGCAATTTCTCGTTGAGATATGCCTGTTTGCGATAGCTCTATAATGCTATTTACCAGTTCGTCATAATCATTGTTATCACGATGCCTCAAGTGTGCAGATTCGGGTTGTTCTTCCATGAAAACAAACTGTAAAAAACTTCCTTGTTGCGTAATACGAGCTGTTAATACTTTCTCGCTGTGATATATAATTTCATCACTGCGATTTTTTAATTGTTTAATATACCTGATGTCTTGGCCAATAGCGCTTCTGCCTATTGAGAATATGCTATCCGCAAAATTGGCCTTCATCTTCGAGCCCTGGAGGTCATTTAAAGATATTGGCCTTGTGTTATCTGTTTTACGGGTGTGTTCGAGAAGAAGTAAGGTTAATCCCTCTCTATGCTTGATGTCTGAAAGACGATCCATAAGAGGTTTCGCAATGTGAGCAGAATCGGTATCGCCGCTGACTAGTCGTGTCATATTATCAATGACCACTATCTTGATATTCTCGTCATGGATGATCTTTAATAAACTCTCAATAAAGAAATCATCATAGGTCTTACCTTCCGGGATGGAGCCTAACGGATTAAAAGTTACCCTCAATAAGTTTTCATTGAACTGATATTCATCAGAATAATTATTGGAATAACGTTTTTGAAACTGCTTATCCGATAGCTCGAGGTCGATATAAGCCACTTTGTGAGATCTACTGATTTCGTCACAAATCTGCACCGCCAGAATACTTTTTCCTATGCCGGTATCGGCAAAAAGAATAGTCAATTCCCCTTCATATACTAATCCTTTAAAAAGATCCACCGGGATGGGCATATGTTTAGCATCTTCAAGGCACTGCTTTGCTGTTCTAATCACGAATAATTCTTCCTGATTCGAACTTCTTGAAAGATTGGCGACGTCTGCTAGAATATCTTCCAGAGTAATGCCATTCATCTTGGCGTCTGCTTCGTTACTCATAACTCAGCCCTCCCTTGACTGTGCATCAACTGGTTAAAGGTTTCTGATGTAGTAGCGATTGCATTGGATTCAATCCATTCCAAAATAGCCGCTGTTTCAAAAAGAACCCGTCCATCAATTTTTCGCTTACCCGGGATTTCCTTGTTGGCGGTTTTTTGGTAAATGGTTTGCTTCTTGTACCCGGTGATTTCCATTAAATCACTGATCGTTAAATACTTCCCGAACACCTTTCTTGATGGCTCGGGGCGTTGCATGCTGCGAAGCAGCTCCGTGAATTCACTCACTGTGAGTGAATATAACGGACGGTCAAAAAAATTGTTTGATGTTTTCATGACCACAAAACAATAGGTGCAAAGTGGTGGAAAGTGGTGGCGTAAGAAAAATCATTACGCACCTATATGAAAGAATATCAAATAGATGCAATTTTATGACACAAAAAAAGTGGTGGTAAAAGTGGTGGCCTTATTATGATTTTTACTAAATGCAAGATTAATTCCCCAACAACACCCCGCCGGCAATATCCCAGAACCTGGTGAAGAAGTCAATGAGTTTGCCCAGGACGGTTTCCCGTTTCCTGGTGCGTTCTCCTGTAGGGGAGAATCGCGAGACGGGGGGCAGGACTTTTGCCAATGCCGTACCGGTGGCGGGTACGTATCCGTCCCGGAAAGCGTTGTGCATGAATTTGTATGTTTCGGCGTGGTTTAGTCCTTCCTCCGTGATGATCCTATCAAGCTCCTCGACTTTCTTCTCTTCCACAAAA
>JBAZIG010000222.1:0-2960 GCA_041651955.1 Minisyncoccota bacterium
ACTGGTCGGTCCGCTCATCACCAAGGCCGATGGCGGCAAGTTCGGCAAGACCGAGAGCGGCAACGTATGGCTCGACCGGCGCTACACCACCCCCTACCAGTTCTACCAGTTCTGGCTCAACGTGAGCGATGCCGACGCCGAGAAATATATCAAGATCTTCACCTCCCTCACCAGGGAAGAGATCGAGGCACTCGTCAGCGAGCAGCAGGCCGCACCGCACCTGCGTCCCCTGCAGAAGCGGTTGGCCGAGGAGCTCACCGTGATGGTACACTCGCGCGAAGACTATGAGATGGCGGTCAACGCCTCACAGATCCTCTTCGGGCGCTCCACCTCCGAGATGCTGCGCTCCATCGACGAGACCACCTTCCTGCAGGTGTTCGAGGGCGTGCCCCAGTTCGCCGTCTCCCGCGAGAAGCTGGCCGAAGGCATCAAGGCCGTCGACCTGCTGACCGATGAGGCCGCCGTCTTCCCCTCCAAGGGAGAGATGCGCAAGACTGTGCAGGCCGGTGGCGTGATGATCAACAAGGAGAAGCTGGAGCAGTATGACGAGGAGATCAACCACTCCCACCTCATTGGCGACAAGTATATCCTGGCGCAGCGCGGCAAGAAAAGCTACTTCCTGCTCATCGCGGAATAGACGCCCCGGCAGACCTGCACTACAGCCCGTCACCAAACTATGATCGTCCCACAATCCATTCTGAAAAAGGGCCGGAATAATTTGGTACGTTCAAGATAATATACTACTTTTGCACTGCTTTTCACGAAGCAGATAAGGATTGTCCCATGGTGTAATGGTAGCACATCTGATTTTGGTTCAGCCAGTTAAGGTTCGAATCCTTGTGGGACAACCATTGAAACGGCGCATTTAGTTAATAAACAACTATTTGCGCCGTTTTCAATTTTCCAGAAAGCATTATAAATACCTATACACTGTCGTTCTTCCATCCCCAATTCTTGTTAAGGTCCGGTTATCAGTTGCCTCCCGCAAATCTCTGCTTGCCGTTGCAGATGAAATATCTTTTTGAAATGAAAGAGTCTATTTGCTCATAGGTTGCAATGGCAGTCTTTACTTCTCCAATTTTTTCGGAAATGGAAACAACCTTTGCCAATATCAAAGGCGTTATTTAATAGGGAGGCTTCATTCGATAATATCATTTGATAGCATCAAAGATATAAAATAAATCTCATACTAATTAATCTCAGCTTGTAGGCAATAGTATTGCAATATATCTACATCAACCCACTCAAATCTACTTTATAAAACTCAGGTGCTGCATAGCTCTTTTCAAAGAACATTGCCATATAGATTGGCGCGTAAGTAAATTTACCTTCTACACTAAGATTGTCGTTATTGAATACAATGGCTTCAGGAAGAATATACTCACCACAGTCCATAATGTTTGACAGGGCGCGATGTACATCATAATCTTTACCTGATTTCACCTCTATAGGGATAATTCTTCCTCCTAATTCAATAACGAAGTCAAGTTCCCCACGCTTCTTGTTGTTATAGTAGTAAGGTTCTATTCCATGCGCGACTAATTCTTGAGCTACTGCGTTTTCGTATATGGAGCCAAAATTTATATCCTTATCTCCTTTGATAATACGTAATTGTATTCCCTCGGCGTATTGAGCCGCAAGCAAACCAATATCACTTTGAAAAAGCTTGAACAGACTCCTTGAGTGCGAAAGCAACAAAGGAACTTTTGGTTCTTCAATATTATATATAGGCAAAGCAACACCTGCATTCTTTAGCCACAAGAAACTATTCTGATAGCGTTCATATTTCGCATGCTCATTCAAGCGTTTCAAAATAAATCGTTTGTTTTTGGCGTTCAGTTCAGAGGGGATAAGATTAAAGATCTCCTCAATGTTCAACTTATTCTTGGGATCGTACTGTGCAATATCACGTTTGTATAGTCGAATGATATCTTGTTGTATGACCATAACCTCTTGCAGGTTGTTGCTCTCAATGTATTTACTTACAGCTGCAGGCATACCACCCACGACTAAATAGAGACGGAAGAGTTCCATCATCTTCGAATGAATGAAATCATCTACTGGAGTCCTATTTTCCCATGAATGGCGTAATGATTCAATAATTTGTTTGTTGATACCTACACCAGATATAAATTCTTCAAAGTCGAGAGGATACATATCCTTTACACCCATATAACCAACAGGCTCTGAACGAAGATCTTTAAGTCCCACGCCAAGCAATGAACCACTTAAGATGTATCTATATGAACCCTCATCTACCAAGAATTTAATGTCCGTTACAATTTCCGGATACACTTGAACCTCATCAAAAAAGATTAATGTTTCTCCTTTAATCAACGGTTTGGTTGTTATAGCAGAAAGTCGAAGTAGAATGTCCGAGCTACTCTTTGCTCCTTTGAAAACAGATACTGCATTTGGATTTTCAATAAAGTTGATTTCAACGAAGCTCTTAAAAGTCTTGCCAAATTCACGAATAGAATAAGTCTTACCAATCTGTCGAGCACCTGTAATAAGGAGAGCATTACGATTTGTTTCGTAATAACTACGTATATAGGAATCAATCTTTCTTTCTAGCATAACACATTATTTATCAAATAAAAATCATTGTTTTATCCATTTTTCTAATGCAAAGTTAATGAATATATCCACTTTTCCAAGAAATATAACGATATAAACGCCGCTTTTCCAAGAAGGAAAGTCCGAACGAACTTCTCGAACTCCTTATCCCTTTCGACTAGATACCAGCCTATCGCACGCAGTTATGCCGGAGCATCCCTTCTGGCGGAGCTGATGATAAACAAGTACGTAAATCACCTGCCCTTCTACCGCCAGATACAGGTGATGAAACAGATGGGAGCCAATCGGCCACCACCTTGCCGAGGATGCTGCAGTCATGTACTCGTTGCTGGGGTGCTGCAAGGCTTCCGATGTGAACTTCCGCGACTGGATGGTGTATGTGC
>JBAZIG010000223.1:0-2960 GCA_041651955.1 Minisyncoccota bacterium
TTTTACCTACGTTAGGATTGCTTAACCATAAGATATTTAGAAGAACATCGACTTTAATAATTTCTGGTTGAAATCCATTCTCAAATACTTGCTCGCATTGTGAAAAATCATCATATTCTGTATTAAAAGCATTATTAACAAACCAACAATTTACATTTTCAAAAGCTTTGTATTTCTTATTACCTCTTTTTTCACGAACGTAGTAGATTGCGATCGCATCATGTAACGCTGCAGCTTTATTATTCCTAATTTCTTGAAGGTTTCGATATTCTTTACTAAATTTTGCAATATTTGAATATTTTGTTGTGTTTGGAACAATGTAAATCCCAAAATTACTGTTTAGAGTTTCTGTTAGTTTATCTGATATATTTTCTAAGTCTGTTTTTGTTAAGTTACGCCTATCACAAGCATTGTAAATATCTTCTGGATTAACTTTTTTTGTTAAAAAAGATTCATGAAAATGTTCAGCTCGTCTTAGTAGTAATCGTTGTGTTTCTTCAATAGTATCATTTAGTACTGAAATTTTATATCCGTTGTGCTGTGCTATTTCTATTAGCTTTTTGCATGTATCAGTAGATTCTGGAGTATTTAAATCAATTAAGCTTATAATAAAATTTGTATCAAGTAAAATTTCAACTTTAAGATTGATGGGATTTGTTGAATATTCGATATAGGATGAGAGAATTGAACCTAAATATAACTCTTTAATTACATCATAAATTTTTGGTATTCTTTTGAAAAAACTAACAAATTGTGCTTCAATGGAATAATCATTCCGCTTTTTTGATTTAAAGTTATCACTTAAATATTTTGAGATTGTGGTTTTGTTTATATCAATAAATTCAAAAATTGATGAATACTCATCCTTGCTTATATTGTTTAGTTCACAGAACTCTTTAAAAAGTCTCTCAATATATTCAATCAAAATCTCCTTCTCTTCAATTAATGATTCAAACTCATCAAAAACATAATTTTGTATTGAGAAAGCTCCATCTTTATATAAAATAAACTTTTTTGTTTCTTCTGTATTTATCTCATTTGCAATTTGAATGAGTATATTGTTTAATACCGGGATTGGTATATCAATTTGATATAAGTCATTTACAACACTTTTAATTTCTGAAATATTTTTTCCACTATAAATTTCACTTGAATTCATTTTTGCAAGTGCTCTTTTAGCAAGCGGAATAAAAATATCTATCAATCCTTTTGTTAATGTCCCAGTATTGTTTATGTGGGCAAGTAAACTATAAGTTATTAATCTTGTTTTTTCCATTGTTGTTGTTTTTTAGCCTTGCAGGTAACTTGTTTATAGATTAAATAAAAGTGTATTATATAATTTTAATCATTCCAATGTCTTAACCTAAAAACGTTCCCTCAAAGCCACCCTCAAAATCACAGCCTATCTACCCATCTCCCTTTAACTTACTATACACGGCCAAATCCGTATAAACGCCTCCGGTCAGCAGTTCGCCGGCGCGTTCAATACCTTCCAGCTGAAAGCCCAGGCGGTGGGGGATACTGCGGCTGGCGGTGTTGGCTACAGCGCATTTTATCTGGTTCCGGTTGATATCCAGCTCCAGCTGCTTGAAGACAATGTATTTATCTACGTTCAGGATCATCTGTTTTGTCAAATATTTACAATCAATTCCGATTTAACCAATTCGTATGCGAGTAAAGGTTCATATGATTTTCCTTTCCGGAGCAAACCTGCTGTATCTCCTAAAAATTCTGGGTCGTTTATCTTAGCTTCCATATTCAGAATAAACTCATTCCTACTTGGCGGGTTGTCGACTGAAAATTCCATGTATTCGCGGTAACATTTTAATAACAGACCTTTATCGAGCAAAGGGTAACGTGTGAGTGCTATATATAAATCGTACAAATCACGGCCTTTTTTACGCTGGTATAGTGCACGCAATTTAGTACCTAATAATTCCTCTAGTTTATATGTATTAATGTTGCAGTTACCGTTAAACCATTTTGAATTGACCTCAAAAGGCATTTTAGTTAAATTACTTACTGTGAAATGTTCCCGTGTATTGGTCTCTACCTTTAGTCTTAGGTTTGTAGTTGGTGGAATATCAGACTCAAATCTAAAATACATGGTAAAATTGTGGGCTTTCGGACTTCGCTTGGGTTCACCCAGGAATGAAAGTCGTTTCCTGATTCTGTTCGCAATAGTGCCAAATGGTTCAGCAGTTATCTGGACCAAGTCTATATCTTCCGAATACCGTTGCGGTGGGTTGATAAATAATTTATGTAAAGCTGTTCCTCCTCTGAAAGCAAGGCTTTTAGCCAACAAATCGTCAGAAAACAGTTCTACAAGGGCACGGCAAATAACAAGATCTTGTTCCACCTGTTCCATGGTATGCCAGGGTACTTGCTGGTTCCATTCTAGTATATATGCCTTTGGAATCATAAATCAATATCAACAGGTGTGTTTACTACTACTTTCCATCGATTACCAGAAGAAAAGCCTTTGGTTTGCACCGATGCTTTTAACGGAATCCGGAACAATCTGCACTTACATTTTTCCATAGTATGAAATAAGCTGTCTGACAATTCTTTATTTGAACAGACAAATTCTAGCAGGTAGCCTAATCTTTGCATAGTGGTAACAGGGACATATGCAAGGAGTTCTTCGTTAAAATCAGTTGGTTTCAGCACTTCCATTAATTCAAACAAAACAGTGGAAGCTCTATTTATACCTCCAATACGTCTTTCAAACTGTATAATATCAGTTGCAGTAAGCACAGGGTTGGAAATGGTAAGATACCCGGCTTCGGTTTTACGTTTCTCCAAAAATTTATCTGGAATTTTGTCGATGCTTATATAGTTGATTTTTAAGCCTTTTTTTTGGGTAGCACGCATGGTCGGGAAATTAGTCATTACATAAAATTCCTGTGGTTGCTGGTGCGATGCACCATGGTATGCGGCAGCATTCAAAAGAGATACGT
>JBAZIG010000224.1:0-2927 GCA_041651955.1 Minisyncoccota bacterium
ATTACCAGAGAATTTAGAATTTATAGGGCAATCAGCTTTTTATGACTGCGGTGGTCTAAGAGGATCCTTAAAAATACCATCCAAAATTAAAATTATTAAACAGTCAATGTTTGCTAATTGTTCAGGATTAGATGGACAACTCATTTTACCTGATGGCCTTGATGAAATTGAATCTTTTGCCTTTGTTTTTTGCAATTTTAAAGGGGAACTGTTTTTGCCGAAAAGCATAAAATATATTCAAGATTATGCATTTGCTTATAATGCTTTTTCTGGATCATTAGTTTTGCCATCTGAATTGATGATTCTCTCAACAAATGCTTTTATGGAGAATCATAGGTTAAGTGGAATACTTGAAATTCCAGAAAGTTTAACGATTATATCACAAGGTGCATTCTACGGATGTGGAAATATCGAAGGTGTTAAATTACATAAATTTGTTGATCGTATTGGAAGTAATGCCTTTTACAATTGTTTTAATCTGAACACAATAATTAGTGAATCTCTAACACCTCCATATGTTGATAATAATTCTTTTTCTGGTGTCCCAAAAGACAACTTTACGGTCCAGGTGCCACAGAGTTCAATATCACTGTATCAAACAACACCCGGCTGGAATGACTTTAAAAGGTTTTCAGCCTATAAGGATTTCTCAATAAGTAGAAATTTAATCAGGACACTGAAAAATTCATATGAAAGAGAATTGATCGTAAGAGCTCCAAGCGAGGAAACCTGGGAGGTAACCAGTAAACCCGATTGGGTAACTGTGAATATGATGGAAGGTACAGGAAAACAAACGCTTAGCGTTACAATAAATGAACTCCCGCAAGGATCTCCTGACAGAAATGGAGAGATTGTTATCGCCCTTAACAGTACTGATTTTTCTTTGACTTGCAGTGTGGAACAATATGACTACGCTTACACAGATGGTGATGTTTATACAAAACAAAGTGCAACTGTTGGGGATGGAGTCAATCTGGTTTTTATGGGTGACGGGTATGATGCCAAAGATATCAGTGAAGGAAAATATTTGTCTGATTTAGAGGATGCTATTGGGCATTTTTTTAATGTAGAGCCTTATTATTCGTATAAAGACTATTTCAATGTGTACATTGTTTTTGGCATGTCCGATGATAGTGGTATTGGAAGTGTTAATACTATTAAAGACACAAAATTTGGAGCCCAATATACACTATCAGGTGTTGCACCGAATGATGCCACGTGTTTTTCTTACGCATGTAAAGCGCCAATTAACAATGATGTTTCCACATCTTTAGTCACTTTGGTAATAAATACACCTGACTATGGAGGTATGTGTTATATGTGGGGAGACGGCTCGGCAATTGCCTGTTGCCCGGTAAGTGCAGATCCTTATCCGTATGATTTTAGAGGTCTCGTTCAACACGAAGCAGGTGGGCATGGGTTTGGAAAATTGGCCGATGAATATATTTATGTAAATGCATTTATTTCATCTTGTGCTTGTCCTTATCCTCATCTAGTTCAATTTAATGAGATGAAAAATTGTGGGTTTTACAAGAACTTGTCTTCCACTGCCAGTTTTTATGATGTGCCCTGGAGCCATTTGATATTTCATCCTACCTATTCCAATATTGTTGATATTTACGAGGGCGGCTTTTACCATTCGCGAGGTATCTTCCGTTCCGAACCGAATAGCTGTATGAATAATAACATTCCATATTATAGTGCCATTTCCAGGCAGGCTATAGTTGAACGAATTATGGATTATGCCGGATTACCCTTTGATATTGATGCGTTTTATGCCAATGACGTATTGGATGCTTCTTTAGGAACTAAGACTGAAATATATCCCCAAACAGTTCCTTATTATCCCATACAAACGCAGTATCCTCCAAAATATATGGGATACAAACCGGTATTTTAAATTAGAATTATTTGACCATGAAAAAAAGTTTATTTCTTCTTTTTTCTTCAGTCCTATCAATATTGATTGTTTCTTGTAACGGGTTTCAGGATGCTTACAAGTATGCTGTTGTAGTAGCTGTTCATTATTTTTCGGATATGAACTTTGCAATGAATTATCCGGGAGTTCAAACAAAAGTTTCTGGAAATCTTTTTGAAGCAGGAGATACAGTTGGCATATACGTTACTAAATATTCGGAAAGCGAGATGCCTTTACCACTTCAATATGCTGGTAATCATGCAAATAATATTGCTACAATTTATTCTGGAGCGCAGTGGATCCCGAATGTTCGTATCTATTGGCCCGATGTCAATGTTGACGTCTATGGTTATTATCCATATACACATATTGTTTCAGTTGAAGAACAGCCATTCTCTGTTGCCTTAGATCAGTCTGTACCGGCAAACGGCGCAACCATGAGTACTTATGAGGCCAGTGATTTTCTATGGGCTAAGTCTAATGATGTGAACAAAGACAGTAATTCGGGAGGTCCTGTTGTTCTCACCTTTTCCCACAGGTTAAGCAAGATTGTTATTAAACTTCTTAAAGGAGAAAATTTCTCGGGGACCTTTTCCGATGACATGGACATATTCATTCACAATACGGTCCCTGAAGCAAAGATTAATCTTGCCAACGGTGCCGTGGTAAAAGATCAGGCGGGTTATCCCCAAACAATAAAATGCAGAAGAGTCAGCGAAGATACATTTGAAGCATTGATCGTACCTCAAAAAATCAGTTACAGGCTGCCATTGATAGAGATTGTGACACAAGGAATATCATTTCTGGTTGAAGATACCTTTAATTTCAAACCTGGGGTGCAGCATACCATTAATGTAACCCTCAACTCCTCTCCCGAACAGATTATTATTGACATTGGTGGCGAAGTTGAAGGTTGGCAATAAGATCATTTAAGGCAGTCTGCACATTGATAAGGGGAAGCTCGTCCCGCGGAGGGAGGGACCCGGTTGCGTAAGCAACTGGGAGGTCT
>JBAZIG010000225.1:0-2905 GCA_041651955.1 Minisyncoccota bacterium
TGGGATTAAAATCCCAGTTTTTGTAGGATAGCTGCGAAGACAATCCCATGAAAAAGTCGGGAGCAGCATTTTTATAAACGATAAGGTCTTTCTCATTGATCACTCCATCGGCGTTTTGATCTACAAACACACCTTCAATAGGATTTCCTTCGTCATTATATACCTGCTCATACACGTAGAATGAACCGGCTGGATAGCCGATGCTGTGAATAGCAATATTATTTCCTGTACCACCGTCAATTCCGCCAAATCGTACTCCTACATAGTTGGGGTCATCGGTAATGGTCAGTTTCGTAATTTCATTTCGGTTATAGCTGATATTGTAATTCAGACTCCAGTTCAAGTCTTTGCTTACTATTGGTCGCCCTGTGATTGAAAACTCAGCTCCTTTGTTCACTAGTTCTCCAACATTTGTCAACAATTGGTTGCTAAAGTTTGTTCCTGCTGCTATTCCTACAGTATTTAACAGGTCGGTTGTCTTACGATAGTAAATATCAAAAGCACCACTGATACGGTTGTTCAGGAAACCGTAGTCCAATCCGGCGTTGTAGGTGGCTGTCTCCTCCCATTTCAAGTTCTCATCGTACGCTAACGGACGAATAAGAGAGATCATCTTATCACCGAAGAAATAGTTGGCACCTGCTTGGCTGTAACTGTATCTTCCCATCCAAGGATAATCGCCACTGCCCAAGTTCTGCTGTCCTGTGACTCCATAACCCAAACGGAGTTTTAAATCGGACATCACATTGCCGGCATCTTCCATAAAAGGTTCGTTGATGATTTTCCACGCGAAAGCAGCCGATGGGAAAAGTCCCCATTGATTGTCGGGGCTGAAGCGTGAAGATCCGTCGTTTCTCAACGTGAATGTCATTAGATAACGGTTCAGCAATGAGTAGTTCAGTCGTCCGAAGAAGGATACCACGTAACTCTCCGTTGAGTAATCGTTCCCATCCTTGTAGAACTCATTCCCGGTTTCAGATGCCATGGCGGCCGAATATGGGTAGGTGTTGTCCGACTCATTATAGAATCGCTGCCAAGAATAACCACCCATCGCATCGAAACGATGTATGCCCATCTCTTTGGCATAATTGAGGTAGAAATCGAGCAATGTGTTGCTTTTGTACTGGTAATAGGTGGAATTTTCACCCCATCCTGACTTGAAATTACCCCAGGTGTAGCTCATTGGTGAATTATCTTCAATAATCACATCTCCATCACTTTTTGAAATATCATATCCTAAATTGAGGTTAGCTCTTAGTTCTTCCAGGAATGGCATTCTATAATCCATCTGAATGTTCCCAATGCTTCTTATTACTTTAGATTTGTCATACTTTTGTTCAAGAATAGCAAGTGGGTTTGCCAGTCCAATATCGATTGGTGTCCCATCGGGTTTCAACGACATGTGATAACCATTACCGTAAGGGGATTCTGTTTCACTATAAACCGGCATGGTAGGATCAAATTGTGTAGCTGAGTTAATCGCTCCCTGATCTGCAAAGCGGTTGGTGTAGTACATTCCTCTGGCGTTTAGTTGTACCCTAAGATGGTCATCCAAGAAACTGGGAGAGAGATTCACACTACCGGTATATCTTTCCAGGTTGGAGGTCTTCAGAATACCATTTTCGTTGGTATAGCCTACAGAAACACGATAAGGTAATCTCTCACCTGCAGTACCGGAAACACTGAGGTTATGGTCTGTGCTTACGGCTGTTCTGAAGATCTGATCCTGCCAGTTGGTTTCAGTGTTACCCAATGCGGCTGCCTGCTGGCTATCTTCACCGAAGGAGTTGACCACATAATTTCTGAAAGTGGGAGCATCCATTACATCTACTGTCCCTGTCTTGTTACTTACAGAGACATTTCCATTGTAGGATAATCTCACTTTTCCTGAGTGTCCTTTCTTGGTGGTGATGATAATTACTCCGTTTGATGCACGCGAACCGTAAATAGCGGTTGCCGAAGCATCTTTCAGTACTGTAAAGGTTTCAATGTCGTTTGAGTTGATAGTGCTTAATGGATCAGCCATACCGCTCACGCCGGTAGCATTATCTACCGGTACACCATCGATAACAATGAGTGGTTCGTTGCTGGCCGACATGGATGAACCACCACGAATACGGATGCTGGAAGAGGAACCGGGTGCACCACCCGATGATACAACACTCAGACCGGCAACTTTTCCTGCCAACAGATCGGAGGGTGATGTTGCCAAACCTCTGTTTAGCTTGGTAGCATCTACAGCCGTCACCGAACCGGTTGCATCATCTTTCCTCACTGTTCCATAACCAATTACTACCAGCTCTTCCAGTAGTTCTGTGTCTTCTGCCATCACTATTCGGATGTTTGTTCTGTTGTTGATGGGAATGGATTGTGGTTTGTATCCTATATAGCTTATCTCCAACACTCCGTTAGCCGGAGCCTGTAGCGTAAAGTTACCATCATAATCGGTAACTGTCCCTGTTGAGGTTCCCTGTAATAGAATATTGACGCCAATCAATGGTTCGCCGGCAATATCCGTTACTGTTCCTCGCACACTTATCGTCGTGCCTGTCTGGGCAGTGACAGATACAATCATTAGTATACCCAATAGCATTGTCATCAGGAATACTCTTCTGCTTCTTCTGAATTTTAAATACATGTTGTTAACTTTATTAGATTAACGGATAATTAATTTATCTATTATTTTGAGCTCTTTGCAGCTACAAGCCTTAAGGTTAAGAAACTGTTTTATATAGAATGCAAAAAGAGACTCAATGCAAATATAATAAGTTTTGATGACGGGTGATAATTAAAAACAGTAATTAACTAATTAATGAAGTGCAATCGATTGCAAAGGGATACAATTGATTGTTAATAATGTATGGTATGAATTATGGGGTGTGGGGTGTGAATTATGGGCTGTGGG
>JBAZIG010000226.1:0-2902 GCA_041651955.1 Minisyncoccota bacterium
ACCCCTGAAATTGGTAAGATTGTGGATGAGATATATGCTTCAGTCATCACCGCCGGCCCCCACCTGGCCCCCACCATCAAGGTAGCTGAAGCCGCCAAGGTGATCGAGAATTCACAAAGAGACATCAAGAAGTACATGTGGATCCCCATTACACCCGGATTATGAACGGCCGCGCTTTATCATTTGCATAAGGCATAACTAAATTCATTAAGGTTCGTGTTTTAGACAGACAATTTACAAATATCAAAAATATGACTAACAAAGAACAAATTCTTGAAAAGATCACAAGTAATGAAGCCATAGTGGGCATCATTGGTCTGGGCTATGTAGGGCTACCGCTTGCAGTAAGTTTTGCTCAAGCAAATATAAAAGTAATCGGATTTGATAAAAACCCCGAAAAAGTAAGAAAGATAAACAGTGGGGAAAACTACATTGGTGATATCACTGAACAGGAGCTCCAGTCCGTTGTGAACGGTGAGTATCTAATTGCTACAGATAGATTCGATAGAATATTTGAATGTGATGTATTGATAATATGTGTACCTACACCTATTGATATATTCAAGAAGCCCGATATGAGTTATATTGAAAGTGCTTGTAGGGAAATAGGGCAAAACATGAAACCTGGTACTTTCATCAGTCTTGAAAGTACAACCTATCCCACAACCACTGAAAATTTGATGATGCCTATTCTTGAAAGAGAGTCAGGTCTGAAACAAGGTGTAGATTTTTGGTTGGCTTACTCACCAGAAAGGGTTGATCCCGGAAATGATACCTATAAAACAAAAAATACTCCTAAGGTTTTAGGAGCCATGTCTGATGATGGTCTTGAGATTGGTGAAGCAATTTACAAAAAAGCGATACAAAATGTGCACCTGGTCAGTTCACCCAGAGTTGCAGAAATGGTGAAAATCCTTGAGAATACATATCGTTTGATTAATATCAGTTTAATCAACGAACTTGCTTTACTTGCCGGGAAAATGGATATTAATATTTGGGAAGTAATTGATGCAGCCAAAACAAAACCTTTTGGATTTCAGGCTTTCTATCCGGGACCTGGTATAGGAGGCCATTGTATTCCTCTAGATCCATTCTACCTGGAATATATCGCGAAGCAGTATGATTTCGATTTGACCATGATTCATACAGCTGGTCACATTAATATGCGTATGCCTCACTATATGTATATTAAAATTGCTTCTGCTTTGAATAAAAATGAGAAGTCAGTAAGTGGTAGTAAGATATTGTTTTTAGGTGTTGCCTATAAGCCCAATATTGATGATGAAAGAGAATCACCAGCATTAGAAATAATCGATACTGTAACAGCAAAGGGAGGGTTAGTTTCATATAATGATCCATATATCCCTATGATAAAGACACATAATGGAGTTTCACTTAAATCTGTTGAACTCACACCGGAAACTTTGTCACGAGCAGATATTGTTGTTATCACAACCAATCATAAAGATTATGATTCCGATTTTATTATGAAACATTCAAATTTGATCGTGGATCTCAGGAATTTAATGACTCCCGATGATAAGAATAAAGTTTTCAAATTATAACGAAATAAATGAAAAAGAAAATTTGTGTTATTGGAGGAGGTAGATGGGGTAAGAATCACATCAAAACTCTCTATCAATTGGGTTCACTGGAAGGTATTGTGGAAAGCAATACTGAGCGACTTAACGAACTTCTTAACGAATTTCCGGTGAAAGGATTTTCATCTTTAGATGATGCACTTTCATTTGGTTTTGATGGATATACTATAGCAGCTCCTGCACCCCTTCACTTTTCAATTGCGAAGCAATTAATAGAGAAGGGACAACATGTCTTGGTAGAAAAACCACTTACTTTGTCAGCAGACGAATCACTGCAATTGGTAAAGCTTGCAGAAAAGAATCACGTTCAGTTGATGGTTGGTCATGTATTATTATTTCATCCTGCTATCCGCAAAATCAAAGAATTGATAGATGATGGAAAAGTTGGTAAGCTGCATTATATATATTCTAATCGTTTGAACTTGGGAACTGTGAGGACAGAGGAAAATGTATTCTGGTCTTTAGCTCCCCATGATGTATCAATATTTGTTTATTTCGTGGGAAAACCTGCAATTTCAATCCAGGCGCAAGGACAGAAATTTCTTCAGAAAAATGTCTTTGACTCTACCATGGCTGAGCTCACCTATCCGGATAATATTCATGGTCATATCTTTGCTTCTTGGTTGCATCCTTTTAAGGAACATCGTTTAGTTGTCATTGGCAGCAAAGGAATGCTATCCTTTGAAGATTCCAGTAAAGAAAAAGATATCATTTTTTACGATAAATATATAAGTTTCGAAGAAGGTCTTCCTGTGAAGAATGAAAACCCTGAAGAGATAATTTCCTATGAAAAGGGTATGGCATTGACAGAAGAACTCAAATATTTTGTTGACCATTTGGACAGTAAGATAGAGGTTGCAGATGGTAGATCGGGATACGAAGTTGTTAAAGTACTGGAAGAAGTGCAATCAATCCTTGATAAAACAAATTAATGGAAAAAGAATATTTTGTTCATGATAGTAGTTATGTTGATGAGAATGTAACTATAGGAAAAGGGACCAAAATATGGCAT
This sequence comes from Minisyncoccota bacterium, assembly GCA_041651955.1. GTDB lineage: Bacteria > Patescibacteriota > Minisyncoccia > Minisyncoccales > Minisyncoccaceae > UBA2558. The sequence continues at coordinate 2,614 of JBAZIG010000226.1, forward strand.
TTTAGTCATATTCAAAAAGGTGCAGTATTAGGTGAGAATTGCTCACTAGGACAGAATGTAAATGTTGCCAATAATGTGAAAATAGGTAATGGTGTACGCATTCAAAACAACGTTTCTGTTTACGAGGGAGTTGAGATAGAGGATAATGTTTTCTGTGGTCCATCTTGCGTCTTCACGAATGTGACAACTCCCCGGTCTCACTACTCAGTCCATGGTAATTACGCGAAAACACTCATCAAATGGGGTGCCTCATTAGGTGCAAATTCAACTATTGTTTGTGGTCACAATG
>JBAZIG010000227.1:0-2887 GCA_041651955.1 Minisyncoccota bacterium
CGAGATGTAAACCGAGGTGTAAGCCTAGGCATCAGTCATTCTCTTTCCGCTCCGCCAGCTCCGCTCCAATCGAATCACTGAACTTATCCTCACTTCCGCTCAGAGATTGTCATCCTCCATTCCGCTGAGGCTCCATTCCGGACCACAAACTCTTGACGCTCCAGGATTAATCGGTATTCGCTCCGCTCATGTTTCTTATCATGAGCCCCTGCTTGCAAAGCAGGTGGTCATTCGTTCAGAATTTCCTTCGCTCATGATCCTTAGCCCCGCCCGGCGAACCAGTTCGCCTTCCCACCCAATGATCAGCGGTGTTCGCTCCGCTCACTCGCCGTCGCAAATGAACCCCCGCCCGGGACCGGCACTGCATCCATCAACAAAAGAATGAAAACTCCACACCTTCCTTCCCTGGATCTTTCCCCAGGTGCACGCCCATTTCCAGTCATCTTTATACAATTCTATGCGATTCCAAGTGATGGGATTAGTACATTGTATCTTAATAGTATGTACTCGGTGCGGACAATATGGCTTCTTTGCCATTGCTGGGTTATTTTATCTTTTCTTTCCCTTAACAATGCTATCGTTCCTTTGATAAATCGTTTCCTTAATATCTTTTGGAAAAACAATATGTTTTGACAGCAGAGTATTATCTTGAAGCATTTCTTGTATAGTGAAAGTACCAAATTTGAAGTCCACAATTCCATTCGGTTTTCCATTATCCAGTATTTCAGATATAAGTGTGTTAGCCCTTGTCTTAAATTCTTTTGCGAGATCTGATTGAACACTATCTCCATCCATCTCCCAAAAAATGTTAAACAATCGGATCTTTTTCCCTTTTAACCTGTTCTGATTACGCGCATCAAAGATATAGAATAACACACCGAGTAGATGACAGGTCTCTTGTTTTGGATCAAACCATTCTATACCTTTATGCCACCCATTCTTAATCATAACATCTTCAAAGCCATAGCAAAAATTGGAAAATTTGTCAGCAAAATCATAACCATGAAATCTCGTTGCGAGGATCATTTTCTTCTTGCCGTGAGTTGGCGCATAATATGCTGGGCTTAAATGTCCATTATCAATGTAGTGAAGATTTGCTTTTTCTGTGAACTTACTTTCTATAAAAATAAGCTCATCTTCAGTCTCAATAAAAACATCCATATTTGGCCCCATGCCTCCACTTCCAAGTCCAGGTAAAACAAATTCAAATTCAATATCAACAACGCTCTTATCATCTTTCATCCACGTGTATAGTTCAAAGGCCATACGGGATGAAGACTTTTCTGACCAAAAATGTTCTTTCAGCTCATTACCTGCGCCTCTAAGGTATTGGTCAATAAAAAATTTCTTTTCTCTACGCTTTTCGTAGGGTTCAATAAGTTTGTTAAAATAAGTTAATTTTTCAGCATCATTCATGGCAAGTTCTTTCCTTATATTATTAATAATCAGCAAGTATTTATTTGACACATATCTTATTTTACTAGCAACAGTCTTATCCCTTTTTCTTTAATGCGCAGTATTTAGTAGTGACTCTCATTACCATGCGCTATATTCTAAGGATTAAAGACAGGTGTGTTTGGATGTGGTTCAGTTAAGATGGGTCTGAATTCAATATAATTTGCACAACCCAGATCATCATTTTTATCGTGTATCATTGTATTAATGACATTGACATCTGTTGTACTCCAATAATTGTTTGTTGCTATGATATTTGCATCTGAATAGCCTGTGGGCAAATAAATCGCATATTTATCTGTACTTAAAAAACTATTGTACTCAACAATGGTTTGCGATGAATTATAACTTGCATAATTCGAGATTGCAAAAGTATTGCTATACGATGATGCTTGTTGTTGGAAGAAAATATTATTTCTAATGTATACTTTTATTTCATGATCTGTGCCGGTATTTATACCACCACATCGTTTAAAGATATTTCTTTCTATATGACAATTTGCTTTAGGGTACCATATGTATAAAAATGGGATGTCTGATAATTCAGAATCTTTGATATTTATTGAGCCATAGATCGCGTGACCAGTAGGATAATAAACACTACCCTCATTAATAATCGAATACTGAATGTTAATAACAAATAGTTCGTAATTGTTATTATTACCAGGTGCAATTTTCACATTATTAAAAGTGATTTTTTCTTCTTGACTACCTATAGCATTAAGTACTCCCCAAATTTTGATATATTTATCATTCCCATTAATTATCACTCCTGGTTCAATAGTCAAAGTACAATTATATGCGACTTGCACGTCTGTTGTGATAGTATAAGGGCTATTATCAATTGATAAGTACGTATCTTCTGTAATAATACCACCTAAAGTTGTGGTGGTATGTCCAGGATCAGATGTAGTAAGCAATTTCTGTATACCATAAGCTGTACCTTTTGAGTTTGTGACATAAGCTCTAATATAGTAGGTGGTATTGGGTAATAAACCAGTAATTGTACAAGTATAAGTCCCCAGTCCAGCACCATTAATTGTTTTTGAATCTGAAATTGTGGGATTTTGTGAAGTACTCCAGCATATTCCCCGGGCAATAATTGCAACACCTCCGTCTCCAGTTACATTACCTATACAATCTGCTGATATAGAAGTGATATTGGAAATTTGACCTGTTACAACTTTTAGTATCTGAATCGCATCCTGTGGTCCACAAGAAGCCAGCAATATGGAAAGTCCGATAAAAATTACTAATAGCTTTTTCATTATGGTTAAACTTTTATTGTAGTTAGTGCTCGTAAATAAATTATAAAGGATAATTGACAGGTACTTTCAAATATAATAAATATTCATTACAATTATATTAGTGTCTAAAAGAACCGAGTACAAAACAAGGCGATATAAAGCGTTAAATTTGTACTCAAATGGAA
>JBAZIG010000228.1:0-2864 GCA_041651955.1 Minisyncoccota bacterium
AATAAATTCCGTGATGAGTTGAATTTGTCAAAAGAAATAAAATTCTATAGTTGGAAGCATTCCGGAGCATCGGAGTTAAAAGATGCAGGGGCCAATATGTATGAGATACAACGCCATTTCAGGCATAAGAGTGTCACGACCACTGAGCAGTATTGGCGAAAAAGACTTGGTGGAACCAAGGATAATATTAAAAAAAGTTTCCCGGATATATAGATACCCGGCGACCAACCGACCAACCGACCAACAAAACCGGCCACGTTTCACAACGTAGCCGGTCAAACAGCTCAAGCACCATTATTGCAGCAGAGCTGAAGCTATTACTTTACACTCCTCCCGAAAATTGTTCAATTGAGTTAGCTCAAGCTGAAACTCAGCTTGCCTCTCTGTATTTTCAGACTGAACATTAAGCAATATTGCTTCAACTTGATCCGCTGAATAACGGGTGCGAATGAGTCCGGACACAAATTTCTCATAAGTTGCATCGGTTGCATAGATCAAAGTCCCGCCATCTTCTTCAGAACCAGTATATGAATAACCAATTGCAGGGACTGCCTCGGGATCATTTTCTGGCACATAATCTTCAATTATTTGCTCATTTAAATACAATAAGTATCGATCGTTATCATAACGATTCCACGTTTTCCGTGTAGGATAGATTGCTGTTTTCATAATCAAGTAAATTTATAAAATTTCTTTTTGTTTGAATTCTTGAACTCTTTTATAACCGTCGCGATTGGAAGATCATCTTTACTGAAATCATTTACAGCCTGGTCGATCATAACTTTTGAACCGCTAAATGAATAATATTCATGCTCCATCCATGTGTAAGTTGGATCACCTTCTCCATCTTGAGGATAATCAACTTGCAAACACAAATTATACCTGATTGCAATTCGCTGTTTTGGGGAGCCATCATCATTTTCTCCTATAATTGAATTCTGAATATTATAGTCCAATAACCGGATTATTTTTTCATCTTCGATATCCCTGTCTGTACAGACAATATCTTCAATTGATTTTTTTTGATCAAGCGACATCCCTTCAAAAGGAGGCTTACGCTTTCTTTTACGAACTACTTTCCCTAATCTTTTTTCCATATTTAGTTTTTTCAATAAGTTACGTGTGTCAGCATGCGATGCAAAACCTATGCGGCTTGCTGACTTAAGCTTTATGTCTTCCTCTGAATATCCTTTCTTCCGAAGCTTTGCTACCTGCCGGCATAGAGCAGTCTTGTTTCTTTTGCGAAGCTTTATATATTCATGATAAAATACATAACCGCAAACATCATTGCCCATCCACATCGGCCTCACATTCCAACTCTTGTTTACTTGTAACAGGTAGTCTCGAGCCAGCCTTTCTCTTGCAATTTTGGCTATTATGTGTAAAAATGCTTTATCAGAATGTTTGATTACAATGTTATCTGCAAATCGACTGTAATGGAGTAAACCCTCACGTACGTATTTTGCAAATTTCCAATTCAAATACTGTACCCCTTTGTTGAGTTCATTGGCTTGTTCCTTGGTTCTGCAACTCACGAATGTATGAGTGACGTACTGGTCCTGCCAGTATCTGAATTTTACCGGGTCATTCTTGATATCGAAACATTGAAGAGCTGTCCGGTCGAACGGTGCGAGATACAGTCCGGAGAGCAGTTGGGATAGTTTTACTCCAAGCACAAGCCCATCACTAAAACTATCAATAAACTCATCAAGAAAATGGAGTAAAAAAGGATCTTTTATCTTATACCGGATCCTTGATTTCATAATTTCATGATTGATGTTCTCGAAGTAATGGTGAACATCGAGCTGTACATAATAGTAAACTTCTTCCTGACTGTATTTGCGAAGTTCATCCCGTTCCTGACGAACATAATAGTGAGTGCCTTTTTTGGGAACGCATGCCGGTGATCGGTAATAAAGGGTATCGAATAGCCATAATTCAACAGGTAAGATTGACGCCCATTGAATGACATGATCAGGGACTGGAGACTTATGAACAATACGATTTTTGGGTTTAAAAACCTCTTTAGGTAGATAAGGAGATGTAGTCCATGATTTAGAAAGATAAGCACAGAGAAGTGACTGAAGATTTTCTGATAGATCCTTCTCGAATTTCTGTACCTCCTTACGGTGGTGCTTATTTCGAGAATAACCCCAAAAAGCGTCCTCAAAATTCTTCTCTGTGCCGTTCTGAATGAATCCCTTCCGTTTCATACCGTGTTACGTGAGTGTGCAACAGTGTCACTTCGGTGTAAAGCGGTGTGAGGAGTTTAGATCGGTGTTGTGGATAAGGAGAAATGCGGTGTAATTCGGTGTCTAAATGCTGATTGTCTGCTTTTAATGTTCCCTGCCTTCGAGTCTTCACCAAGAAGACCTACCAGCACTTCGTGTTTGTTGTGCATTTTTCACCATGGGGTGAGGTTCTGTCTCGTTTTAACAGAGTAGCTGACAAACACTCTGTCAAAAAAGTTGAGGGGCGAGCCATAGTTCGCATTGGACGTCGTGACCGCATTATTCGCATTCAAGTACTCCGGGCCATCATTGCCACCATTGTTAGCATTGCCACCGACAGCAGGAACGCGAAGGCCAGAATCGAGACTCTGAAACAGCAACCTAGCTCATTATATTGATGAGCCGGAACAAAGATAGCTTTTAAAAACTAAATATGAAAAAAATTTCAAAGAACGCATGCAACTTTTCATATTTCACGAAAAGTGCTCATACCCCTGCCCCTACCGGGGCAATGTTTGCTTTTGTTTTCCTGTGTCCACTCTGTAACCCTATGCCACTATGACAGGCGTTGTATCCCAATTGTCCTCTGATTCGCAGAGGGGCGAGCCAAAGCTCGCAGCGGACGCCGTGACC
>JBAZIG010000229.1:0-2851 GCA_041651955.1 Minisyncoccota bacterium
CGGACTTGGAGATTAAATTAAAATGGTATACTTTTGGATTGAAATACTGGTATACTTTTGGGGTGAAATAAACAATTAATTGAGCGAAAACATATTTCTCTTTATTCGTTGCATCCCACAATATTAGGAAGCAACGTTAGAAATTGAAATCGTCGCGCTCGATAAATCGATGTATCTATCTAAATTTTAAATATTTCAAAGAGCATTTTTTAGTTTTTATTGGGACAGTAATGATATCACATCATAACCTTAACGATCTTTTACTTTACGAAATAGCACTACAATTCTAAGTAGTGATGGATCACTCGGACAAACGTGAACACATTAGAGTGGGAAGATGTGATTCAGGTGTTGTAGGAGTATCTGAGTTGATTTATAAAATTTTTCGCAGGGAAAACTTCCTCCCACAATTGACGTGTTATGTAAAATTAACTACAAATACATAAAATTAAGATTGTGGTTGGTTGTTTTGTTATATATTTGCACTGTTTATATGTAGGACATATAATATATATACCATATGATAGAGAATATAACAGGGAAACTTCAAATCAAGAAAGGCACAACTACCCTTGTAGATCTTGTGGAAGAAGCAATACTTAATTATATCAAAGAGAGTAATTTACAACCGGGTGATGAATTCATGTATGATGAAAGTCAACTTTCAGAACAATTGGATGTAAGTAGGAATGTTGTGCGGGAGGCGCTCAGCAGATTACACTCATTTGGTATTATCCACAGCCGGAAAAGGAAAGGTATATTTTTGCAAGAACCTGACATAAAGAAAAATTTAAGTCGAATAATCGATCCAAAATTGCTTAGCAAAGAACGATACCTGAATCTGCTTGAATTAAGATATATCCTTGAAATCGGAATTATACCCTTGTTGTTTGAAAATTTGCAGGAAAAAGACATCAGTAATCTTTACGAAGTGCTTCCATTGAGCATGATTAAAAATAGGGATATACGTTTGTCAACCGAAGATGAAATCAAATTTCACAGTGTTATATATAAAATAGCGAAAAATCAAACATTGATTGATTTAATGGAAATCATCTTATCGATGCGTTTCCGGCTTTACGACAGCTCAGAGTTTTTCATCTTCAATCAAAAGTTGAATAGTAATAACCTGAAAGCAACCCATTTTGACATTCTTAAGGCGTTAGAGAGTCGGGACAGTACCCTTTACGAAGATGTGATTAAAAGACATTTGTTGCCTTATCACTTATATATAAAAGAAAAGCGTGAAAACATGTAGTCAGACAATTCATAACAAACAGACTAATATCATTTAATCAAGTGAAGATTAATATACTTATCATTCTAATTTCTTCTGTGTTGTTAAATTCCTGTATGACAACTCAAAACCAAATTGATGCAGAAGATGTTGCGCGTAATTATCTCCTTGAATCCATCAGTGATTCAACACTGTTTTGGAATAAAATACATGCAATTGAGTTTTTGATAGATTTAGGTTACATTGAAGAAATAAGATCAATAATGAACATACTAGGAGATAATTATGAAAACACTCCTCAAAAAAGAATCGGATTTTGGAGATGTATGTCAAAGATTGAAACGAATAGCGATATAAAAAACAGGTATATCGACAAAATATTGAATGTGTATTTAGACCCTGAGAGCCCTGATAGAATTCATGCTGCAGAAAGTCTGGCGAAGATGTCGGTATCACTAAAAAATCACCCACAACCAGTACTTCAGAGTGATTCAAAAAACAATAGTTTGAAAGCTTACATCAACTGGAGTTCAGTTTATCCAGAAACTTCAGACTCCTGTATTGATTATTCAGTCTTGATCAAAACATTAGAGTCCGATAATTCAGATTACAAAAGAATCATGGCGTACGGCTTGAAATTTTTAGGGAAAATCAAAAGAGAGCAGTGGGAAAATATTGCTGAAAAAGCAATCAAACAACCCAATGATTACCCTTTTTCAACCTACCTCTTATGTGGGGCATTGAGTACATGCCCCGACAACGCACGAAAAAGCAGTCAAGCTTGTCTCCTCAGAAATAAATTGAAAATTCTTGCGAAAGATAATAACCCTACTAATCAATATGAAGCTTATATTTCTTTGGGCAATTTTGGATGTCCTGATGATTTAATATTCATACGGGAGGAGTTCCTCAAATTATATTCAAGAATGGATTCAATGCAAACCAATAATAATACCAAAGATGTTTTATCCTCCATATCTTTTGCATTGTTGAAAATAGCAGAAAAAAATAAAGAAGATGAATTTTTCAATCTTTGACTGGAGTATCGTAGTAGCATATCTTTTATTCATGTTGCTAATCGGATATTTTACTTCAAGAACAAACAAAACCGCTGAAGATTATATTCTCGGAGGCAAAACGATGAATCCCTTCATGATAGGTGTTTCATTGTTTGCTACCTTGTTCAGTACATTAAGCTATCTCTCATATCCTGGAGAGATGATCAAGTACGGGGCTGTATTTCTGGCGGGTTTACTGGCATTACCCGTGGCCAACTGGATTATTGGGAAGTTTCTCATCCCGAAATTCATGACCATGAAAGTCAAGAGTGCTTATGAAATCCTAGAGGTAAACGTAGGTCCAGGCACCAGAAAACTGGCTGTTCTATTTTTCTTGTGTTTGCGTTTTTTGTGGATGAGTACAATTATTTATGCAACGGTAGACACAGCATTGGTTCCAATTTTGCATTTTGATCGTTCACTTGTACGTTTTGTAAGCATCACCTTGTCATTACTAACCGTGGTATATACTTCCATGGGGGGGATTAAAGCAGTGGTTAAAACCGATGTTTTACAGTCATTCATTATGTTTTTCGGTCTTATACTGACGATTATT
>JBAZIG010000230.1:0-2848 GCA_041651955.1 Minisyncoccota bacterium
TATCACGACTCTCCAGGGTTTGACGGTCCGGAGTCTGAACGGCCTGTAGACTGATACAATCCTTGTTGTCGACGTCTATAAGGCCCACTCCCAGGATTTCCAATCCTCTTTTCGCCTGACCGGCTGCACCCGACCAGAAGTAACCAATCCAAGGGGTATTCTTTCCTGATTTGGATATATAACTGGGATCAATGGCAATTGCCTTGCGATCTCCGGTTAATACCCTATCAGACAAAGACAAGTTAAACTCCAGCCAATCAAAATCCTTCGAGAAGTTCTGGCGAAATCGCTGTTCACACGACTTGCCATATCTCCCTAATTGCAGGAAATTAATCCTCCCGGGAATGACCAGATACAAAATAAGCGTCTCCATAAGGAATGATTTGAAACTTTTGTTTAACTTCGTGGTTAGTTCAATTAGAACACCACCGCAGATACCTCTATATTGGTTAAGTATGCTGGTTTTATCCATCTTTATTAGGCTTTCATCAGCTATAAAGATACTGATAATCAGCTACTTAACCATCTTTTTTTATGTTAAACTATGTTGTGTAAATCATTGAAATTTAATTAGTTAATTGAATATTTACCGAAGTATTGACTAAGAATTGAATTAGCTTTGTTTTAATGGGAAAGAATATTAATTATTCAGAAGATGAGTTTCTTCTTCTTTCAGGCATTCAGCACTTTGCCTTCTGTCCTCGGCAATGGGCTCTGATTCATATTGAACAGCAATGGGCCGAAAATGTAAAAACAATTGAAGGACAGCACCTGCATGAGCGAGTTGATGATCCCTTTTACAAAGACTCCTCGAATGAGTTGATTGTTTGGCGTTCTTTGAATCTGATTTCATATAAACTGGGACTTACCGGACGTGCTGATGTGGTTGAATTCAAAAGAAGTGATACAGGCATAAAACTGCCCGGAAAAGCTGGGAATTGGACCCCATATCCTGTTGAATACAAGCGTGGCAAGCCTAAGCCAGACGAACGAGACGAGGTGCAGCTCTGCGCTCAGGCCATATGCATGGAGGAAATGTTTGGTACTGAAATCTCGGAAGGTGCCCTGTATTACGGTGAAATCAGACGTCGTACGGTTGTACAATTAAACTCGAGACTTCGCACCAAAGTGGAGGATTATACCAACGAAATGCATCAATTGTTCGAGCAGGGCATTACACCTGCACCAGTGTACAAACCACACTGTAAATCCTGTTCATTGGTAGAAATTTGCTTGCCAAAACAAATGAGAGATCTAAAATCTGCTAACAATTACCTGAATACCCAATTGGTATGAGAAAACTTTTAAATACGCTGTTCGTAACCTCACCCGATGCTTATTTGAGCCGTGATGGTGAAAATGTGGTGGTTAAAATAGAGAATAAAGAACGTTTTCGCATTCCGGTTCATAATATTGAAGGTATTGTTAGTGTCGGTTTTATGGGTGCGAGTCCGTCGTTGATGGCGCTATGCACCGAACGAAATGTTGCAATGAGTTTTGTATCGCAAGGCGGAAAGTTTTTGGGCAGGGTTACAGGTGCTGTTTCCGGGAATGTGCTACTTCGAAGAAAACAATATAGAATTGCCGATGATGAAGAGGTTTCACTCAGTTTGGCCAAACTATTTGTTGCAGGCAAGGTTGCGAACTCAAAAACTGTATTGCAAAGAGCAATACGCGATCATTCAAATGTGGTCAATACTGATTTATTGGAAAAGGCAATTACTACACTCGCCAATAAGCAAAAGCAACTTTTGAGAGCAAAGAGTGCAAATGAGCTAAGAGGGTATGAAGGTGAATCGGCAATGACCTATTTTTCTGTTTTCGATCAATTAATACTTCATCAGAAAAGCGATTTTATTATGGAGGGGCGAAACCGTCGTCCTCCATTGGATAATGTAAATGCGATGTTGTCATATGTTTATATATTATTGATGCATGAAGTAAGGGCAGCACTCGAAACTGTAGGTCTAGATCCATGTGTCGGTTTTTTTCATGTCGATAGACCTGGACGTCAAAGCCTGGCCTTGGATATGATGGAAGAATTCAGACCTTTCTTAGCCGATAGGTTGGTGCTTTCCCTGATTAATAGAAAACAAGTCGCAAAAAGCGGTTTTGTAAAGCAGCCAGCAGGAGGTATCATCATGGACGATTCTACCAGAAAAGAAGTAATAACAGCTTGGCAGAAGCGAAAACAGGAAGAAATTATCCATCCATTCCTCGAAGAACGAATTCCTGTAGGTCTTTTGCCATACACTCAGGCTTTGCTGATGGCTCGGTTTTTACGTGGAGATCTTGATAATTACCCTGTTTTTTTAAATAAGTAGACTATATGATGGTGTTAATAACTTACGATGTTGAAACGACAACTCCAGCTGGCAGAAAACGATTGAGGAAGGTAGCAAAGCAATGTGTCAATTTTGGACAACGTGTTCAAAACTCTGTATTTGAATGCTTGATTGATCCTGTACAATTTGCGGAATTGCGGCACCAACTCGAATCCATTATTAATTCAGAGACAGATAGTTTACGTTATTATTTTTTAGGGAATAATTGGAAAGCCCGTGTTGAGCATATAGGTTCAAAAACAAGTTACGATCCGGAAGGTACTATTTTGATTTAAATAGCACAGCGCGAACCATAAGTGATTGTTAATAATACATGATTCTCGCGCAGCTTGATATTTAATGAGATACGTCAAATTCGAATAATAGTTCTTTGACATATTGGAAAAAATTAATACATTCGCGGAGAATAGCTCATAATCTAAATGAATTCAGCTATTTAAGTAATATACAGTCACACCCCGCATGGGGTGTGTGGATTGAAACTTTTATTAGTGTAAAATTGT
>JBAZIG010000231.1:0-2847 GCA_041651955.1 Minisyncoccota bacterium
ATGTCGAAACAATTTCTTATTAACAGAAGAGACTTTTGTTTATTTGCCATTTCAAGTGCTTTAAGTACTATCTCTTTTGCTTCTGCATATTTTTTTTGATAATAGAGGCAACCGCCAATTCTAAGAGTAGCATCACATATATCGTAACCAATTCCTGTTTTTTGATATTCAGACAATGATTTTCTGTAATTTTCTTCAGCTAAGTCCAGTTTACCCTGTTGATTTAAAAAAAAGCCTATATTATAGTAGAGTGTACCTAATTGGTAATGGTTCTGTGATTTATCAAGTATTCTGTTTGCCTTCTCAAAAAAGAGGAATGCACTATCCAATCTTTCAGAATAGCCATAAACATTAGCCATATTGATATAATAGTTGACCAATTTCTCGGGGTCATCAATATGTTTTATAATGGCAGTCGATTTACCTATAATTGCTGCATTTCTCTCAACATCTCCATTTCGCAAGTAGATATCTCCCATTTTTGCATAAACATCTATGAGAGGATCAACATAATTGTAACTCAAAAAAGTCTTTTCTGCCTCCAAAAACAGAGACAAAGCCGTTTCATTCTCTCCGAATTTTTGAAAAACGATTCCCTTATCTACCAAAGTTTTCGATCGTTCTATGTCTGCATTGCGTGATTGCAAATCTTTTAAAGCATTTAAAGATTTTTCATAATGGAGCATCGCATTCTCAATTAAGTTTTTTTGCTCATAAAAGTTAGCGGCACATCTATAAATCATTGATTTGGTGAGTGAATCGGAAATCAAGGGACTCAAAAGTCGAAGTGTGTTAATGATATTAAAAGAAACTACAGTGTCTGATTGGTGCGAAGCGTAATATTGTTTAATTAGTTGTCTTGCTTTTTTAGCAGGCTTGGTTTCATCTATTGATTGCACATTTAAACGTGGAATATTTTGACTAAAAGTCAATCCCATGGTTGCAAAAGCAATAATCGATATAAGAAGTACAACTCGTTTCATAAGAAAAAGTTATGCTACTGAATATATAACGTATTCTTCGTGTTTATTAGCTTTAAACTCTCAATAAAGATCAAATAAGCTTTTTATTTCAGTATGCAGCAAATTTACATTTTATTTTCTAATATTCTTGTTGTATTTACAGATAAATTTAAATAAAACTTAGAAATGTTTTATGTACTATAAAGAGTGTTTACTTCCTATTTACTATGAGGTATTAATATGGAGAAAATGCCTTATTAAGTTTGTCTTCCAATATATTGGTAGAAATAGTTCTCTATTGTCCTTTTATTATGTCTACTACTTTCTACGACGATTAAATAATTTAAAATAAGCCTTAAACATTAACTTTAGACTACTCAAAATACCCTCTTTAGGGGGGTATTAATGGCAGAATAATAAAGTAATTTTGAAATGTAAATAAAATAAAAATAAATGCTATGAAAAAGATTAAAATTATTTTCATTGTCCTTTTTAGCTTTATGTTTTCTGTGACTTTTGCACAAATTGATGTAAAAGAAAAGGTGAAGAATGAGTCAATTTATCGAACAGAGAGAAAAGTTGATGAAAAAATTGATCAAACTCTTGACAAACTCGAGAAAGGAATTGGCGGTTTATTCAAAAAGAAAGCCAAGTCTACAAAAGACGATGAAGAATCAGAAAGTACAGTTGAGGAACAAGACACATCATCTAAGAAAGAAAAGTCTTCATCTGAAAAAAAAGACAAAACATCCGATGATAAGCTTGTCAAAGAAAGCAACCAAAAATTGGAATCGTACACCCAATATGACTTTGTGCCGGGCGATAAGGTGATCTATTTCGATGATTTTTCTCAAGTTGCTATTGGCGATTTTCCTGCAAATTGGTCGTCCAATGGCAGTGGCGAAATAGCTACGGTGAACATAGCCCATGGTAATTGGTTGCAATTCACCACACAAGACGGCTATTATTGTTACACAAAACCAATCGAATTCCCCGAGAATTTTATCATGGAATTTGATATTATTCCAGATGATAATTTCTTTAGAGGCTATCATTTAACCCTTTATGAAGATAAGGATAATCGTGAATTGAACGATGACCTATTTCCTGGAACAAAAGGGGTACATGTGAAATTTGATGATTCAAATTGGGAAATTGAGAGTTATAATAATCTGGGGAACGACTTCCCTAGTGGCGGTAAGTCCGATAAAAACCCAGTAATAAAAGAAAAGGTGAACCATGTTATTGTTTGGATACAAAATCGTCGATTGAGAATATACCATGCAGGAGCCAAAGTTGTGGACATGCCTACAATCATTTATGCTGACACAAAATTCAATCGCTTCCATTTTAATGGTTGGAGCACAGAAAGCAAACCATACATTTCTAATCTGAAAATTACAACCGCAGCTCCTGACACGCGAAGCAAATTGATAACTGAAGGGAAGCTTATCACTTATGGAATTTATTTCGATGTGAATTCAGACAAAGTAAAACCTGAATCTAATGGGACATTAAACGACATTGCCAAAGTGCTGAAAGAAACTCCCAATATGAATATTAAAATTGTAGGACACACAGATAGCGATGGCGACGATACAAAAAATCTCGAATTATCGCAACGACGTGCTATTTCAGTTAAGAATGCATTGAGCAACAATTTTGGAATAACTGCTGATAGGTTTCAAACAGATGGTGCAGGAGAAAGCATGCCTCTTGTTCCCAACACAACTGCAGAGCAAAAATCTAAAAATAGACGTGTTGAATTTATTAAGTTATAGCGAAAGCAGGTATGAGGAATGATTTATCTGGGCTTTGCCTTTTCAATATATTAAGCTCTGAAGAAAACAGCATTTTTTACTTACTGCAATATATCCATTCAGCA
>JBAZIG010000232.1:0-2822 GCA_041651955.1 Minisyncoccota bacterium
GGGTTGATTACTGCGGCACTGCTTGCTGCAGCCATGTCAAGTTTATCCTCGGGACTGAACTCAAGCTCAACTGTAATTTTGGAAGATATAATTAAAAAAAGGAAGAAGGTTGGCAATAATTTTGATCATAATACGGAATTGAAACATATTGTGCGTATTTCATTCATCATTGGGATAATGGTTGCACTCTCAACTTTTTTTCTCCAATATATTACTGGTAATCTATTTGATATAATTCAGAAAGTGGTTAATCTGGTAGTTGCACCCTTGTTCGTCCTTTTCTTCATGGCATTTTTTGTGCCTAAAGCCACAGACCGATCAACTGTTTTTTCAGGAATAATTTCATTGCTTATTGCAATTCTTATTGCCTTCTTTGAATTGTTCGGAATATCATCTTTATGGGTTATCACGTTCTCATTGATAGGAGGTGTTTTATCTGGTGTAATAATCAATTATGTAGAACATAAATGGACTATGTTAAATAAACAATAGATATAAATTAAATTGCCTATGAAAAAAGTTACCCTAAAAAGAAAGAACAAAAGATGCCCCAGTTTAGCAGACATTGAGTTAAAAAAAATGCCGGACAAGGGCTCACCATGTCCGACTAGTCGATTCTAACTATCAGGAATATTAATAATTAAAATCATGCAAAGATATGAATAAATTTGCTATTGCAGGTAAAAGTCCTGACAATAACCTCCATCTGGTTTCAAGAATCATGAGAACAACATTATTTTTACTGTTTGTAAACATACTCGTTTTGCAAGCCACAAATAATCCTTCTCTAGGAAACGTAATTGTCACATCGTTAGAACCTTCATCATTCGAGATTCGAGACCTAGAGGAAAATGGGATGATTGTCTCTGAACAAATGATGCAACAGATAAGAACAATTAGGGGTAAAGTAACAGATAAAGATGGGGAACCCTTGCCGGGTGTAACCATCATTATCCTTGGAACTTCCAAAGGGGTCATTACTGATAATGACGGATCTTATACCATTGAAGTTCAACCGACAGATAAACTAGTTTTTTCATTTGTTGGTATGGAAAGCCAGATTATTGAAATTGGCAGCAAAACTACCATCAATGTTGAGTTGTTCGAAAAAGTAGATGAACTGGACGAGGTGACGATCGTGGGATTCAGTAAACAAAAAAAGGAGAGCGTTATCTCTTCAATTACTACAATCAATCCCTCAGAGTTAAAGGTGCCAAGTAGCAATCTTACTACGGCCTTAGCAGGAAAGGTGGCGGGGATGATTTCCTACCAACGTAGCGGGGAGCCAGGAGAAGATGATGCTAGCTTCTTTGTGCGGGGTGTCACTTCATTTTCTTATGCCCGTGGGCCACTGATTCTGATTGATGGTATGGAGATGTCCTCTGGCGATCTGGCGAGGCTTCAGCCAGACGACATTAAAAGTTTTTCAATCATGAAGGATGCGGCTGCTTCAGCACAATATGGAGCCCGTGGTGCGAACGGGGTTATTCTTGTTACCACGAAAGATGGATCGGAGGGGAAAGCAAAAATCAACTTCCGTTATGAGACCTCAGTGTCCTCGCCAACGACAAATGTAGAGCTGGCCGACCCAATAACATACATGCACCTTAACAATGAAGCTGTATTGACACGTAATCCACTAACTACATCCCCTTATACCCAAAGTTATATCGACAACGTGGAGCGTGGAACCAACCCCTATGTTTACCCTGCTACCGACTGGTACAACACCCTGTTTAAGAAATCCGCAGTAAACCATAGAGCCAACTTCAACGTCAGTGGAGGTGGCAATATTGCCCGTTATTATATTGCAGGGACCTACAACCAGGATTATGGGGCCTTAAAGGTTGATAAGCGAAACAACTTCAACAACAACATTGACCTTAAACGATATCTCTTACGCTCCAACGTTTCGATCAACGTGACACCCACCACCGAGGCAGTAGTAAGGTTGTACGGCACGTTTGATGACTACACAGGACCCACCTGGGGTGGATCTGGCCTCTACCAACGGGTCATGCGTACCGATCCGGTGCTCTTTCCGCCATATTATCCCCAGACAAATGAAACAGAACATGTGAAACACATCATGTTTGGGAATTTTGGACAGGGGAATTACATCAACCCTTACGCTGATCTGACCCATGGATATAAAGATTACACCAAGTCGAAAATGATGGGACAGTTCGAGTTGAGACAAGATCTCGATTTTATCACTGAAGGGCTTGAACTAAGGGGAATGTTCAATACAGACCGTTACTCCTATTACGATGTTTACAGATTTTACAATGCTTTTTATTACACGGTAGGAAGCTATGACAAGTACAAAAACACCTACCAGCTATCCCCATTAAATCCCAATGAGGGAACACACTATCTCGATTATCGAGAAAATGGGAAACAGGTGACCTCCACCACTTATTTCGAACTGGCTACCAATTATGATCGTACTTTCGCTGAAAAACATTCTGTGAGTGGCTTGTTGGTCGGTACCATGAGAAACTATCTTGAAGCAAATGCAGGGTCACTAATCATGTCGCTCCCTTTCC
Organism: Minisyncoccota bacterium; assembly: GCA_041651955.1. Lineage (GTDB taxonomy): Bacteria > Patescibacteriota > Minisyncoccia > Minisyncoccales > Minisyncoccaceae > UBA2558. Next base: position 2,550 of record JBAZIG010000232.1, read on the forward strand.
GCAACATGGGTCTCTCGGGACGTTTAGCCTATGCTTACGACAATCGCTACTTCTCTGAGTTCAATTTTGGTTACAATGGCTCAGAACGATTTGCCAAACAGTTTCGTTTTGGATTCTTCCCCTCTGGTGGCCTTGCTTGGTACGTCTCGAACGAACCTTACTACGGAACGAAACTCAAAAAAGTAGTTACAAAATTAAAACTCAAGGGTACCTATGGTATGGTCGGTAACGATGCCATAGGTTCTGCCACCGATCGTTTTTTCTACTTGTCTG
>JBAZIG010000233.1:0-2820 GCA_041651955.1 Minisyncoccota bacterium
AATAAGGTATTCGCTTCGCTCATACATTATTTGAAAGGGGGCAACCGCCACTCAGTGTTTCTGCTCGCCTGCGGGTCGCTCAGGCTAATCGGGGTGTCACACTTTTTGTATATCTACCGTCCCGCCACATCACCGATCTCCCTTTCTAAACAAGTCGCTTTGCCATATTCATTCCGCTCGCTACCTCTCCGCCCGACCCTCATGCTTCGGGTCGGACCGGCTCCTGCGTTCGCTCCATTCACATCGCATCGCTCTCTCGGTTCTGCACCTCCGCGTTACTGCCATGCTCGCTGCGGCTCTCTCTCTGTCGGCAGCCGACCCTCATGCTTCGGGCCAAGCTGCCTCTGCCGTTCGCTCCGCTCGCACCGCAACGCTCCCCGCGATTACCACCGCCGCTATTGCCGTGTGTGTTTCGTTCTCTCCGTCGATTACCGACCCTCATTCTTCGGGTCGGATAATCGCCTGCGCTCACTGCACGCACACCGCACCGCTCTGTCAGCGCTCATTCCGCAGACCGGGTGGCTGCTCACTCATCCTTCGTTTCGAACAACCACCCGGCCTGCTCCATTCGCTCACCTTGCCCTTTCTGTGTTCATGCTCGCTCACTCAGTCGTTATGCTCGCTCATGCTTCGCTCGTCAACTCCTTCGTTCACTTCATTCACACAGCCCAGCTATTTTATGGCAAATGCTTCGTTATGTTCGTCAGGTGTTTGTAGGCAGTCGCCAAATCATCAAACCTTTGCCCTGTCACCTTCCTCACCCACTCAGCAATTGCCAGTTTCCGATGCCTCTGAACAAAAAGTGCGCCACCCCTGCTGGGGGCAGTAGGCGTCAGGCGCCCTCATGCTTCGGGCTCCCTCCTTCCACCACCCTCGCTCCACTCGCGTCGGCTCGCGCCTCGTCACTCCGCAAGGAAAAAACACGTCACTTCGCTCCGCAGTTTTTCCTTTGCTCCGTTCCCGCTCAAGACTGCATAACCTGTTAAATAAAGTATAATGCCAGTCACAAATTATGATATGTATTTATCACCTCTGTAAATAATAATTTTCATATGTATCGTACTCAGATTATATTCTGGCCAAATTAATTTATATGAATTAAAATGAATAAGTTAAATATTTAGTTTATCGTTAGTTTTGTTTAAATTTGCATATTAAGTAAGTATAAAAACGATAGAAAGTATTTAGTACAAACCGAAATTCACTACGTTTAGCATTATAATGTTTTATTTTTAAACAATTGTTTTTTGATATGGACAAACCTGTAATTTTTTTTAGTCACTCTTCAAGGGATAAAAAATACTTAATATCACTGAAAAATAAAATATTGAACCTAACTTCAAATACTATTGAAATTTTTCAATCAAGTGATGGTGAGAGTATTCCTTTTGGAAATAATTGGATTCATAAGATTGAATATAATTTGAATGCTGCTAAACTGATGTTTGTGTTCGTTTCTCCAAATTCTCTGAAATCTAATTGGTTGTATTTTGAATCTGGATATTCATATTCTAAAGGAATAAAAGTTATCCCCATAGGAATAAATGGGATTGATATTGGAAAACTAGCTGCTCCTATTAATTTACTTCAAGGCTTTAACATAACTTCATTTGAAGGATTAAATAATTTGATTACAGTTATTAACAGAGAATTTTCAAGCACTTTTGCTGAAAATTTTGATAATGAAGATTACGAAGAAATACTAAGTAATAGTGATACCCATCAAGTTAGCGAACTAACATTTAAGCATGTTGATTATTTTAAAACAGGATTTCATAATTTAATAAATTCTAATAGACTAAAAGAGTCTGCTTTTCAAGATATTATTAATTTTCTCAAATCCGAAAAAATAAAATATTCATTAGGAGGTAAACGTCGAGTGTACGTCCACGGAATGGTAATAACTCAGAAAGTGAATGAAATAGAATTTATGCTTGATTCTTTAAAGTTACAAGAAAATATGGGCATCATATTAAATCTTGCGGAGATTGTCTATACAAAAAAACTTGAAAAATTTTGGATATTTATACATTTCTTCGAGAATGTTGAATTATTAACAACTGATTTCAAATTATCATCAAGATTAAGTAATCTTGGTATTGATATGTCAACCAACACTCCTTTATATGAGTACAAGAATCTTTTATTTACATTAGAAGATATAAATAAAAATTACAAGCATCTTAGGGTAGTTTATCAAATTGAAAATTTTAATTTAAATGATATTATTGAGTTAGTTGATCTTTTATTTTATCATAATTTGATTTGGCTGAAGAATTTCGATGAATAAATATTGAGATTGGATTTGAAGTAAAAATACTACGTTCAAATTTCCAGTTTGATAAAAACAATTAAATGATACATATAGAGGAAGTTATGACTCGAGCTTAAACTTAAAACATAAAGATTACATCTTACTATTGCAGTCAATTTATTTAGATTAAATGAAACCCCCGCAAAGATACGGTGGCTTTCGCTGTAATCTTGCAAGGTCAAGCCCTCCGGGTTTCCGATGAAATCTCCAATTCCACTTCCGCTCTGCTTTCGCGGAAATCGTATTTCACCGGAAAACCTTGCCGATTACAAAGCCACCCTTTGCTGATCGCTAAGGTTTCATTTATTCCTTCGATTGTTTCAATTCCGTTCCATTCCAAATATCACAACATTTTCAGAAATGAAAAATCTCAAATTCTAAGAAATGATGGTAAGTTAGAATTAGAGGAAACTGATTATACAAAATTACCGGAATTATGAATCATCTTTTTTATACCACTCAATAACCCGCACTTTATTTTTTCCGGACCATATGCACCCAACCGG
>JBAZIG010000234.1:0-2815 GCA_041651955.1 Minisyncoccota bacterium
CTCTAAGTCATTTTCAAATCCGTTCACATTAGGCCCCAGTGGCACCACCCAGTTGGTGTCGAACGCCTCCTGTATAAATCTCTGCTCCTGCCCACCCATGTGAGCAAGGGAGAGCCAAATACGTTCGCTCATATATTATTGCTTTTTTCCTGAATCATGGATTCTACAATAGATAAGCTTGTCATAGAAGCTATTTCTTCCGGTTCAAAAGAAACATCAAATTCAGTCTCTAATTCTATTATAAAGTTCAGATGTCGTAATGAATCCCAGTTTTCACAATTGTTTTGATTGGTATCATCGTGTACTTGTACTTCAAACACCTCGGTAGCTATTTCTTTTATTTTTTCTTTCATTTATAATTATACTTGTAATTGTCTGATAAATTAATTTGTACATCTCCTAAGTTGAGACTATATGATTTTATAGATCCACTCTCTGATATAATTTCGAAACCAAATCTTTCGTAAAAATCCTTTACTTGAATGTTTTTTGCTGTTGAAATATACTTTGAATTAACGGCTTTAAAATTTAACAACTTCAATTCATTTAAAATCCAATTCATAAAAGCATCCTCAATCCCTTTGCCTAATATTCTGCAGCTTAGTAAAAACGAATCAATATCAACTGTTTCGCCATTAAGTTTACAAATAGAAAGTCCAGTAATACCACTCTCCCCAAACTTATCTTTAACAGATAAAGTATAGATTTTTGCACCATCATTTAACATTTCTGATAAATCCGTATCAGTATATCTTTGAGTAGTAAGATTAAATTGATTAGTTTTTTGAGTCATCTGTGCTGCACGTACAATTGTGATATTATTCACTTCTTCAATCGAAAGTTCAATTTCCAGACTCCTGATATAATCATTCATATCTGTAAATGTACTCTTTACGTTATTACGTAATGCATTCTCTTTATACTGTTTTGTTTTAGAAAGATCCTCTGAGGTTAAATTATATATTGAAAAATATTTCTCTGCGATGGATTTAAAAAACTCAGGCAACATATAAGGCTGTGTTGGAAAATCTGGAACCTCAACTTCAGGAATTACAGTTTTAATCAAGTCCCTTTCTGATGGATTATCATCTAAAAAAACCATACTATCCAGTCCAATATTCAGTTCTTGAGCTAATTCTTTAATGTTATCAGCCTTATTAACCCAGTTAATTTTCAGAGCTGCAAAATGATTTTCTTTCAGGACAATTGAGTTATTAAGACTCCATGCTTGTCTTACATCTTCAATATTATTTTTACTACATACTGCAAGAATTACCCCCTGTTTGCCAAGCTCCTCTATCTGCTTTTGAAACATTAAGAAGGCCTTTCCAGGATAGTCCCCACCAATTTGAATACCCTCAATACCATCTTCACCAAGAATTCCGCCCCACAAAGTGTTATCCAAATCCAATATCAAACACTTTTTTCTTTTAAGCTCAATAGATTTGACCTGTTTTTTGAACCAATCATGGAATGGATTAGATAACCTAGGATTTAGAGCCATCTGAGAAATAAAATAATACTTCCAGTCGATAAGTTCAGTAGAGGAGTATCTACTTAGAAAGTTTTCAAAGTCAAGAACTTTAATATTATTATGCTCTAATGCCAACTCATGTAAAGTTGAGTTGTAATATTTAACAGCTTCTTTAATATCATTTGCCCCAGTTATTGTGTTGATGCTATAAATATCACTTAAAGTAAAAATGATAAAAGTTTTACTTGAAGGAATTCTTGAAATTGTAAGTTTCAATAAATCAATATAATTTCTAATTTCAGCAGAAATTACCTTATTATCTGTTTTAATTGGAGCAAGATAAAACCAAATGTATCTTTCAGCATCTGGATCAATAAAAGAAATATCTTCATACCCAGAAATTGATGATTTAAAATAACTAAAAAACCACACAATCGTAATATTCCTAAAAATAAAAAACTCCATATATCTAATCTTGACTAACCAATTCAATTAAGCCCACCGACTTATTATATAAATAACAAATCAACTTATTATTAAGTGCTACAGCCGGTACTGGTTTAAAAAGTGCTACAAATTTCTTTTTTCTTAACTCTAATATTGCAGAATCAATATCATTAACTTCATAACAAATATGATAGGGTGAAACACCTGATTTGTCGAGAGTATTAACAACAGGTGATTCCTCATCAATTGGGGCAACTAATTCTATTAGTGGGAACTGTTCTCTTCTTAAGAAAGCAATACGAGCATTTTGAATTAGGTCGTTACAAATATCAGTAAGTTCCCAACCCGATGAAATATAATATTCTGCAGTTAACATTATATCTTTCACGGCATATCCAATGTGGTGAAATCTACAGTTTTCTAACATAGTTTAATATTCTATTACAGGTGAAATATTGCAATCATTAAGTGATAGAAGTGCTGTACCCCAAGAAAGTCCCGCTCCGAAACCACAAATAACTACTTTATCACTTGTTCTAGATTTAATTTCAGATGAGATAGTCAAAGGAATAGAGGCTGAACTTGTATTACCATATTTTTGCAAACAATATGGAACTCTTTCAAGTGGATATTTTATCCTTTTAATTATAAAGTCTGTCATAAATTTGTTTGCTTGATGCAATACAATGTTATCCACTTCATTTATTTCAACATTGCCAACTTTGCAAATTTCCTTAATACTTTTTGGAACAACACTTAATGCAAAATTAAAAACATCCATTCCATCCATGTACACTTCAGTTTCAGATCTAATATTTCCATCCTCAAATCTATTAAACAAATCCAAATCACCTAATAATTTAAACTTATTAAAGTTCAGACCTTTGCATTTAA
>JBAZIG010000235.1:0-2815 GCA_041651955.1 Minisyncoccota bacterium
AGTAAGCTCTATTGATACTATTATAACGATGTGCCTCCCGAGTTCGCTGTTGTAGCTGTTATAATCAGATTTTTGAGTAAGCTCTATTGATACTCTCCACCAAGGGATATCATCATCCACTGTTTTACATTTTATTTATTAAGTTCGTAACAAGAATGGTGATAGATCCCTGGTGAAAAATATGTATTGTCAAAAAACCTGAATTTGCTCTTTTCATTATTGGGAAAACTAGGGAAAATTTCATGTTACCTACTTTTATGTTAAAAGCGGGTATGGGAAGTCAATATTATAATCAGCTATGCAGCCGGAAAACGCTCCGTGATGCTTGGCTTTTGATAAAAGCAAAGCATTCAAAGGGAGGTATTGATGCAATAACGGTAGCAGATTTCGATCTTGAAGCAGAAAAACACCTTGATACGTTGCTTGCTGCTTTGATTACCCATACATATATTCCGATGCCCATGCAGAAGGCAAGTACTTCAAAGAAAGACGGATCAATTAGGGAACTTGGTATGCTGACAATTGGAGATAAAATCATCCAAAATGCCGTTAAAACGATCATCGAGCCTGTTTTTGAAAAGAAATTTCTTGATGTCAGTTATGGTTACCGCCCCGGCAAAGGCCCTGCCAAAGCAATTAAACGTTTGTTACATATCATAAGGTGCGAAGACAGGAAATGGGCAGTAGTGTGTGATATCCACAATTGTTTCGATTCTATACCTCACGCACCTGTACTTCATTTACTAGATGACATACTTAAAGACAATGATATAAGCGCTCTTATAGAGATATGGTTAAAAATGGGCAAGGTATCAGGAAATTTTAAGTGGAGTGATAATAATTTAGGGCTGCCACAAGGTGCAGTGCTTTCTCCTTTGTTAACTAATTTATATTTAAATGCTTTTGATAAAGCAATAATTGCTTATAATATAGGCTATGTGCGTTATGCGGACGATTTTGTTATTTGTTGCCAAAATAAAGAAACAGTGCAGAACATGCTTGGTTTTGCACGTAGGATGCTTTTAAATGATTTTCAACTTACTTTAAATGATAATTGTCGGATTGGCTCTCCAAACCAGCCTTTTCAATTCTTAGGGGTCAAAGTAAATAATGGGCAGGTGGTACTAAGCAAAGAAAAAGAAGAAATTTTGAAAAAGCGTATCAACGAATCGTTTGGGATTGAAAACAACAAGCCATCGAGCAACTTTTTACAAATACTTTCAGGTATTAAATCGTATTATGGCCAGGTATTAATGGCTGATGAAAAAAATAAACTCGACGCATTTCTTATTGATTGTTTAAAGGAAAGACTAAATACTGCATATAAAAACAGGACTATATCAAATAAGTCCCACATTCGTGGCTTTATAGACCAAATTCACTTTTTTAGTCCACAAAATGATTTGATCAGGAATAAAATTGCATACGAAATTACTGTTTCCTGCAAAAAAAATGGGAATAAGGTCATTGATAATTCTTTGATTCAAAAAAAGGTTCAATACAGGAAAAAACAGTTCAGGAGAATGGAATCTTCGGGTATGGACCTACTTGTTACTTCTACAGGTATCCAAATTGGCATATCAAAAGGAGTTGTTACCTTAAAAAAAAGCGGGAAGGTTATTAAAACAGTAAAAACCGGCAACCTTAAAAATATTACCATTACTTCTGACGGGATAGGAGTATCCTCGAATCTTTTGAAATATTGTGTAGAGAAAGGTATAGCCATAGATTTTCTGAATTATGACGGGAAACCATATGCAAAACTCTACACACCAAAATTTGCAGAGGCCAACAAAGAAATTGCCCAAATACATGCGTTGGAAGGGGATAAAGGGATTCGGTTGGTAAAATCAATTATTGGCGGAAAAATCAAGAATCAGGTAAATACCCTGAAATATTTTTCGAGGCAACGTAAAACAGCATCATCCGCTTTTATGAAGTGCTTGCCCGAATCATGCGAAAAAATAGGTCTATGCCTTGCAAAGCTTAAAACGCTGGAATGTAAAAACCTGGAAGAAGCAAGAGGAAAGATCCTTTCCATTGAAGGGCAGGCGGCAACTGTTTATTGGAACCAAGTAAAGTTACTCCTCGAAAAATATCTTGATTTCCCGGGAAGGAAACACAAGGGTGCTATCGACCTTGTCAATTGCATGTTAAACTATGGGTACGCGCTTCTATATTCCCGGGCGTGGGAAGCATTAATTTCGGCAAAACTAAACCCATATATTGGCTACCTCCATGTTCCGGCAAAAAACAGGCCGGTGTTGGTTTACGATTTTGTGGAAGAATTCAGGTCGGCGGTTGTTGACCGTACGGTAATAGGGTTAATATCGAAAAGAGAAAAGCTAATGATTAAAGACGGAAAACTAACCGATAGTACAAAGAAACGATTGATAAAAAAGATTTTCGAACGGTTAAATCGCATTGAAAATTATCGGGACCAGGAAACCCGTTTTAGAGATATAATGAAAAAACAGGCTGGATTAATTGACAGGTTCCTATGCGGAAAGGCAAATAAATACAGACCATACATAAAAACATGGTAAGCAAACAGTTTTATATAATTGCATACGATATATCGGTAAATAAACGCAGGCGAGAAGTCGTGAAGGTTCTTGAAAGGCATGGAGTCAGGATGAATAAAAGCGTTTTCGAATGTTTTGTATTACCCGATACGTATAAAAATATTGAGAATTCCATCTCAAAAATTATTGATTCAAAAAAAGATGTCATTTTATATTATCCGTTATGCCGGAGTTGCATGGGTAAAAGTAAGAACACATCCCGGAAGACAATCTCTTCTGAATTGGTTATC
>JBAZIG010000236.1:0-2801 GCA_041651955.1 Minisyncoccota bacterium
GGCAGGCACCGAAGCCGCAGGCCATCAGGTTTTCCAGTGAGACCTCGCAGCCGACGCCCCTGGCCTGTGCGTAACGTGCAACAGCCACCATCATCGGTTTGGGACCGCAGGTATAGATAAAGTCATACTCTTTTTGCTGTAGCAATGAGTGATGGGTTACCAGTCCTTTCTCACCAAGAGATCCATCTTCGGTGGTACAATAGAGGCTACCATACTGTTCAAACTCGGATCGTTGCAGGATATTCTTCCCGGATGCACCTCCCAAAAGGAAGTCACAGTTGAAACCTCTCTCCTTCAACTTCTTACCCAGAAAGAGCATCGGTGCAGTACCCACACCGCCGCCAACCAGCAGGAAATGACCCGGTTTAGAAGGGAGGGTGAAACTATTACCCAGCGGCAGAAGCATGTTAAGCTGTTCACCGGTCTTCATCGCACAAATCTTTTGGGTACCTTCACCTACAACCTGCACCAACAGCCAGATCTCATTTCTCTCCGGATCATAGTTGTTGATCGATATCGGTCTTCTCAGGAAGGTGTGGGGAGCATTCTCGACCAGTATCTGCACAAACTGGCCGGGAAACATCAACGGCAAAGGTTTGTTATCGGAGGGTGCTACCTTTAACAGATGGTTCTGATCATTGAGTTGTTCGTTGGAACGAACGGTGAAAACGAGTTGTTTCATCGGGATCATTTCTTTATTCCCTACAAAAGTACATCATAATTTTCAGATATGGCAAAGGGAATGAAAAAATGGGAACAACAACATTAGAATACAGAAGTACTGAAAATAATGGAATCAGCTACCGTGTAGCTATCGATGGGGAGGCTGAAAGATTTCAAAGGTATTGTCGTTGTAATAGATGATTATTTGCGTAATTTTCCTGTCATGCATATCTGGTATCGCAATAATCTCTTTTTCAACGCCTTTCATTGGTCTGGAATGCTCTTTAATCCCCATTTCCTTCTCATTTTCAGGTTTCACCCGTATCTTGTCCGGTTCCGGCACATTCTGGTGAAACAGGTCGGGTTCTTTTTCGATTGTATCGGGATCCACTCCCTCCTTGTAGAGGGAACCGGTACCGTTGAGCAGCCATTCGGGGTTGATGTAATCCATTTCAGCCAGGATCCTGGTCACCACCTCCAAGCTTGGGTTGTTCCTGCCATTCAGGATGTGAGAGATGACTGCCCGGTTTATCTGCAGCCTGTCTGCAAACCGTGTTGATGTCAACTGCTCTATCTCCATGATCTTCTTGATACGCTCTTTCATATCTGTTTTCTGGGATGAATGTATATTTATACAATGGATAAACTCGTTCACAAATGTATGGATATTTTTTCACAAATGGAATAAACAGTAAAATAGATATGTAAACTACAATTCCACGCACTACTAAGTACATTTGTATCAACCTCTCGCATCGAATTGTAAATCCTGGTTATTATATAGTGTATCATTACTTTGAAATAAATGTTTATTTTACTGATATTAAATAATATACATAGAATAATAATTAAATATTTAACAATAAATACTGTCCCATTGCTCTACTCCCAATTTAATCTAATCTTATACTTGAAAACAAACATTTAAACATATAATAATCTACATTTTTAGTCATACAATTTATTTATTCCCTGATTTGTTAAAAGGAATTATTGAGAAATGTATCAAGATTTACATTCGGCATAGCCGCTATACTTTACAAAACTAACAAACGGGATAGGATACATTTGTATCATAATTCATCTGTATATTCCTCTATCAGGGGATGTGTAATTATCAACCTGTAGTTGTATAGATATCCATCTTCACATGACAAGGAGGCTTTCCCGCGGGTCAGTTAACATCTGTACTATCTCAAATGTGCATGATGAACATTTTTGTCAACCGGTACCAGGCAACTGTCTGTTTGCGCTGTTCTCAGGCTCTTTAGATTTGCATACTGCTTTATTTTACTGCAGGTTAAGACTATTTTTTTTGTATCGGATAATGCATCAGAAAAAAGAAAGAGAGTATTGAACCGTTCAGGAGGATCGTTTGTTTATCAATGGATAATGAATCGGTGAGCACAGTAGAGTGATATCTCCCGCTATTATCAGAATTGTACATTAAAAAATGAATCAAATGGAAAAGAGATGGATTGTCGTGATGATCTTTGGGCTAATCATATTCACATCACAGGGGTGCAATGGTCAGCACAAACAAGGAAAGGCAGCTGAGGTGGCTGCAGGAGAGCAGCCTGCAAGTGAGAAGTCAGTTGTTTCCCGGACATTGCATGACTTCACCGTGAAAGATATTGATGGAAACGATTTTGAGCTGGCCTCATTGAAGGGAAAGAAGGTGCTGGTGGTGAATGTCGCTTCACGATGCGGACTAACCCCTCAATATGAGGAACTGCAGAAACTCTACAGTATCTATCAGGATGATGGTTTCGTACTCATTGGTTTCCCGGCGAACAACTTCAACAATCAGGAACCCGGCACGAACAAGGAGATAATGGAGTTCTGTACCGGCAATTATGGTGTCACCTTTCCCATGATGGACAAGATAAGTGTGAAGGGAGAGGATATCGCGCCACTCTACCGCTGGCTCACCCAAAAGACAGAGAATGGGGTGCTTGACCAGGAGGTGACCTGGAACTTTCAGAAGTTCATGATCGATGAGGATGGTCGTCTGGTGGACGTGGTATTGCCAAAGGAGAGTCCCCTGAGCGACAAGATCGTTGACTGGATCCGCCAGGACTAGTGCATGATGCGATAGACCAGCTCACGTAAGAGATCGTGCTGCGTGGCGGAGACGT
>JBAZIG010000237.1:0-2792 GCA_041651955.1 Minisyncoccota bacterium
CCTACCCGGCCTTTGACGTAAGGAGCGATCTTACCACGTGAGGAGAACGTATATTTCACATTCATATGGCTCATGCTCATCCATGCGATACAATCGCAGGAGACTAAAAAATAACACCTACATTAAATCCAATGGAAGATATGTTTTTCCTTACAGAGTTCGACATATATTTATATGTTACAGGCTGAAAAAGATAAAACACGGATACAGTTAATGCCTCTCCAAAATGATTTGAATGTTTTAAAATGCCTAAATTGATAGTAGAGTTAATCCCCCCCTTTATATCAAACGGTATAGTAACATAATCGTTTTCAATTTCATCTACATAAGAAAGTTTTTTCTTATGGGAAAAGAATGCATAGCCAATGTCAACCTTAATGAAGGGGTTTACCCGATGATTTGACGAAATACTATATTTTCCATGTAGATAAGGCTTCCACGCATTATGCCAGCCTGTTTGAAAATAATGATTATCTATTAATTCATTTTTTAAATCCGTTCTATTATTATAGTCTACAAATCCAATTCCTACTCCTAATGTGAAATTTTCTGTTAATTTATATCCTGGAGAAAACTGGAAGTTATAACTAAAAACGTCATTTATCCCCTTTGCGGAACCTGCTTCAAAAAAAAATTCCATCTTTTCTAAGTTCTGGCCGTTCATGTATGTGCATGCGAAAACAAATAACACAAATAATGATGTCCTTAAAATCGAAAACATAATCCTTTTTTTTATATTTATAATAAAATAATGGTTACTGCTACAGGTATTAACCACAGGCCCCAATTAACCAAAAAACTTGCAAGGTCTTCCCCAAAACCCGTACCGTTATCTAGTGACATTAAATGATTTATATCTACAGTATAAATTCCTGTAAAAGAGTATTTAGGATAATCTTCTCCGCATGCGAATTCCAATTTAATTTTATCAACTTCTGATGGCTTTATAGTTTGATAATACCTGGATGCAGAAACATAATATTTATGGGGGGAATATTCAAGTTCTTTTAGACCTTGACTTGTTATGGGGGTTCGAACGCCATTTGTTGAATACCAATAACCCCTTGATGTCATTTTCCCATTATACCAATGAACAGCCCCTTTCTTCCTAAAACATAAATCAACTCTTCCTAGTTTAACTTTAGACCCGTCTTTTGAATTTTTATCACTAACCTCAATTCCTCTCAAAGTAATCCAAGCTTTTCTTTTTTTATTCATATTTTCTTTATCCAAGGTAAGATACTTTATATCTGTAAATGCGCGAGTATTGGGATTTTCCTCTACATCAACATTTACATTTTCGGGCATACCTAATCCTAATTCTTGAATTTTTTCATAAGAAAAAACATCACGCATATCTATCTCTTTTCCAGCTATTATAACTTTACCTTGCTGATTTAATAGCTTTGCAATAGCCTCGTCACTTACTGGCAGGAACGCTGCATAATCTTCTTCGTATTCAGGATAATACAGATTGGGGAATTTCACCTTAAATTCTTCATATCCTCCCTCACGTTGGTAATAATCGTCTGCTTCAGTCATAGCCTGATCAAATTCTCTAAATAAAGAAATAAATTCTTCCCCGGAAGCAGAACGGGTAAAAGAGGCAGTTCCAACTTCATTATTTCTCACTTTTTCGACAGCTTCTAAAAATGCTGCTTCATTATCAAACATAAGAATTCCATCCGATTGCCTAAAAACTGTATTAGTTTCATCGGTGATCGCTACTTGTTGTTCATCCAACTCATTATTACAAGAGGATAGTAGCATGCATGTTAATGCCAGCAATGTAAAAAGAATTGTTCTCATAATTGTAATTTTTTTGTCCCCATACCGTACATATTGTATTCAAGTACTCAGGGTATGAATAAATATTTGTCAATGAACTATCTTAACAACCTTCTTTCCATATTGCGCACTATAAAAATCTGTTGATTAATTCATTTTTTTGCTTTACTGATGCAAAATTATACCCTTGTTTTTCCATTTACTATACACAAAAGTGTGTTTTTGGCATACACTATCGAAATACACACTTTTGTGTGTTTTTTTCCTTTGGGCAAAAAACATTTGGTTTTACGGAATATTTTTCAATTCTGATCCAAAAAAGCCGTCGTAATGACACTTGGTTGTTCCTTACAATTGTATTTCAAGCAACTACACTGGCTTGATTGATACCGTAGAAAGATTGGTTCTCACGAAAAAAACCGACAAGGTCATCATATGTGGAATAAACGGGGATCGTTTCCGAACCGAGGTATTCGATCCCATTGCCAAGGCTATGCACCCGAATACCCATTAGTTTCATTGTTCGCAGCAGTTTGCTATCACATTCTGCAAACACAATCCCTTTCTTTCTGTTGCAAATCGGGTACATGGCATAGAGCAACAGCGATTTGAACAGTAACAATCCATGACGGCCGATATCGGTATTGACTGCCAATCGTCCTATATGCCAAATTGCAGAACAACTATCATCGGGTGAAATATCGTTTAGGCATTGAATGCCGAATAAAGACTGTATGGGCAGTGTTTCTCTCCCATCCCACAGCATCAGGCGGATGGCTCCTATAATGTTATTCTCACTATTTTTTGCTACAAATATCCGTGAATGGTTAAAATAACGCACTTCTTCCCGATATACTGCTTCGACTTCTGCATCGAAATGAATATTGGGCCGGCTATTGGAATGATGCTTGTAGTTTTCCCGCACCACAAATCCGGCAAGTTCATGCAAACTATCCTCCGACAATTGCCAGATGGTATATTTGTCGTAAAATGTAATGAATTTA
>JBAZIG010000238.1:0-2792 GCA_041651955.1 Minisyncoccota bacterium
ATCTTCTCTTTTTTCAAATTCCGGGTTATTCTGTCCGCACCATGTTTTGTTCTGGAAAAGAGTAAAACCTGATCAATTTTACGATCACGAAGTATATGATTCAACAGATCTTTCTTAGTCGATCTATTTGTATAATAGAGGTATTGCTGAATGGTATCGGCAGTAGAAGAGATAGGACTTACATCCACTTTTATGGGATTCTTCAGAATTTTTCGTGAAAGTCCAACAATATTATTTGGCATTGTTGCCGAAAAAAATAGTGACTGCCGCTTGGCGGGTAATTTGGCAATAATCTTTTTAATATCATGAATAAAACCCATGTCGAGCATACGGTCAGCCTCGTCCAACACAAAATATTCAATGTTGTTTAGCCGAACGAATCCTTGATCCATCAAGTCCAAAAGTCTTCCGGGTGTTGCAACAAGAATATCCACACCTCTCTGAAGAGCATCGGTTTGATTGCCCTGTTTTACGCCTCCAAAAACGACAGTATTTTTCAGTCCTGTATATCTGCCATAGGTAGAAAAACTCTCTGCAATTTGAATAGCCAATTCGCGTGTAGGAGTTATGATGAGCGCATTAATTTTGCGTGGACTGTTCTGCTGCTGACGATCAAGAAAGAGATGTTGCAGGATGGGAATGGCAAAAGCAGCCGTTTTACCTGTGCCGGTTTGAGCACTACCCAACACATCTTTTCTATCTAATATGAGTGGAATTGCTTTTTCTTGTATATCAGTGGGGACAGAATATTTTTCTTCTTTTAGAGCCTTCAGTATAGGCTCAATTATTTTCAGATCTTCAAATTGCATTAATAAAAATTTTAAATCCCATTTTAAGATATTTAAAAGAACTCTTGTGGGATGATGTATAATATAAGGTGCAAAGGTAACTTATTTATAAGAGAATGAAGAGGTAATGGAGGAAAGATGTTAAAAGTGGTGTCACTTTAGAGTCATCTTACCAACCCTTTCAAAATTATTCATCACCAAAACAAGAATAGGTGCAGGAGACTTTATTTGAAAAAAGAAGATGTGAGAGGTTAGACTCATTGAAGAAATTGAAATCTCTTTCAATTTTGAAACGCACAGGATAGTATCTGTATGAAACAGTAAAGACCAATCAATTACCCCATTTTAATAATTGAACTCAGGTTGTTAATAATATTCGAAAATATGAAAAATAAACTCTTCATTTTTACTTTTATATTTAAAAAGTATATTAACTTTGAATCATTCATTTTGTGATTTATTTCAAGCTTAATTTTGCTGTTAGATTATAATATAGATGCACTAATTTTTAAAGCATTCATGGTATGAAAAACGCATTATTTTCAGATTTCCTCTTTTCATTCAAATATCAACTTTAAAATATTTCAGATATGAGAATTTTTATTACAATAATTCTGTTAGTCTGTTCATTTGTATCTCACAGTCAATCTCAGTTTGATGAATGGGAAAGATTGCCGACAGATAGTGAAATTAAAAATGCACTTTCTGAATTTGAAAGTGATATTTATTCAATGTTTGAAAATGATAATATAACTGGAGAGGCAAGCGTCAGTTTTTCACCTATCATTAAGTTCTATGATAAAATTATATATCAAAATTATCATAAAAATCATTTAGCAGACAAATATGCCCCCTATAAAATATCGCATTGTATAGTATTTTACGAAATGAAAATACCGAATAAGTTTTTTGTGAGAAAAGCCAAATTGGGTATCGAATTAGAAAATAAAACATTTGTTTTTTATGATGATTATATTTTTTATGATATGAATCAACGAGAGCAAAAGTTCTCAAGTGCTCAACAAGCAACCTCAGATTTCATTTCAAATTTCTCATCCAATAATTATGAAGAGGGATTTGCACCTGCTTTAGGTGAAATTTCATCAGAAACTTCACCAGAATCTACAACAACTGTTTCTGATATTGACGGAATTGTTTCAATTGACGATTCTCAGGAATCAGACATTCCTTGGACAGTGGTTGTAGGAACTTTGACCGCTGCTGCCATAGCTGCCATAGCGAGAAGGGTTTTGAAAAAAGGGGCTAAATCGGCTTTAAATAAAAAGACCAACAAAAAACCTGAAAAGAGAAAAGACAAAAAAGAAGAGGAGGAAAAAGAAGATGCTCACTATGTGCTTCAACTCAACAAAGAGCACTTCGAGCTTTCGCTCAACCAGCCAGACAATTTAAATATTTTGGTTTATAAAATCACTCCTACAAGTCAAAAGAAGTATCCCGCAGATATTCAAATTAAGAGTCCAGATAATGCACTGAAAATAACTCCCAACTCTGGCGTGGGAAGTGTGAATGCGCAATTGCTACTGGAAGATACCCCAAAAAATCAAAACTTTAATATTATTGTTTCTGCACAAGCCGATGGCCATCAGCTTCAAAAACAGGTGCTCATAAAAACTGCAGGCGAGAAAAAACTTTCACTTAAGACTGCCGACAATAAAAAATCGTTGCGCCCCGATACTTTCCAAGTATTAACATGCATTGCTTGCATAACTGACGACAAAGGAAAGACCATTCCCGATCTTACAGAGAAAATAAGATTTGAACCCAAAAGCGATTGGATAGACCTTTCAAAACCTGAACTACAAGATGATAATGCAATTATATATATAGGCTCTACTAATCCTAATCCCAATAGAAACTCGTCTCCACCGCAGACCGTGGTAGTTTCGGTTGTAATGGATGATGTGGGCGAAGATGAAAAACCTTTACAACAAGATTTAGAGATTTCTTTAGTGGATTGCCGTTTGGAAACTCAAATTGAGGATG
>JBAZIG010000239.1:0-2787 GCA_041651955.1 Minisyncoccota bacterium
TTCATATTATGACAAAGATGAAATATTAAAAATAGAATCCTTTGTTGATCGAAGCAGTCCGATAGGAAAAAGAGATTATGCAATCATATTATTAGCATCAAGATTAGGATTAAGGGCGTCGGACATAGTCGGCCTTACATTTACGAATCTCGACTGGGACAACAGTCAAATTATCCTTTCACAGCAAAAAACAAAAAAAGAGATAACCCTGCCTTTGTTGTCTGAAGTAGGCAACGCAATAATAGACTATATCACGAATGGCCGTCCACAGGCTAACCTTAAAACTATTTTTCTTACTGCCGGCCATCCATATCGAAAGATATCACCTGCAAGAATATCAACAAGATTGGGTGAATACATCAATAAAGCGGGAATATCTACTCGGGGGAGGCACAAGGGATGCCATAGCCTCCGCCATAGCTTGGCAATGTCATTGTTACAGAGCGGAGCATCTTTACCGATCATTAAAGAGTGCCTAGGACATGAAAGCTCAGAGTCCACAATGTGTTACCTTGCTGTAAATATACCGTCATTACTTGACTGTTCTTTAGATGTTCCACCAGTTGAAGAAAGATTTTATAGGCAGAAAGGAGGTATTTTCTATGAAAAGTAAAAACGAATTCAAAAGTAAACTTGCTATTTATATGGAAACCTACATCCATCTTCGGGCTTCAACTGAAATAGACGTAAATCATTTCATATATACCTATAAAGAGCTTGATAAACACCTTGTTTCCTTAAACCATGATCGTGATTATATAAACAAAAATGATTATGATGGCTGGTATGAAAAAATCTCCATGAATGCGGGGGTTAGCACAATATACCGTAAAGTAAGCACCATACGGCAGTTATTAACATTCATGTCCCAACAAGGACAAGAGTGCTATATTCCAAGATTACCCAAGAAACATAAAAGCTCCTTCGTTCCATACATCTACACTAGAGAAGAAATACGGCTAATGTTTGATGCTTGTGATGAATTAAGAGCCAAGGCGCGTCATCCTAAGACTAGCCTCATGGCTATTCCAACGATCATAAGATTGCTTTACAGCACTGCTATCAGAATTAGTGAGGCATTAAACATAAAGATGAAAGACCTCGACTTTGAAAGGCATGTCATAGTATTGAACAAAACGAAAAATGGATCGCAGAGATTGGCACCTATAAATAGATCCATGGAAACCGTGATAAGGCTATACCTTGAATATCGGGATAGGATCGGACTATCTAACTTAGCCTCACCAGAATCTTATTTGTTCGTGTCCACTTTGGGAAACCAATGCAAAAGGGACACTATTTATCACTGGTTCGAGATCGTCAGGGAAAAAGCCGGAATACCTTACAAGGGGAACCATGAAGGGCCCAGGATTCACGATATCCGGCATACTGCATGTGTTCATTCTTTAGTCAAAATGCTTGAATCAGGAACAGATATTTACTGTTATTTACCAATACTGTCTATGTTCGTGGGACATAAAAGTATTTATGAAACAGAGACATACTTGAGACTGACTGGGGAGTATTATCCTGACTTGATGAAAATGGATGCGTCAGTAATATCTGAGATAACCAACGTTCTATCTCGTTCATTAACAATTAAAACAAATGGAAACATATAAAGATTTTGCATTTGCCCTTCAATACTTCTTTAAGGATTACCTTGTAAAAGAATGCGGGGCAAGTCATAATACAATCAGATCGTACAGGGATACTTTCGTGCAATTTATTGATTTTATGCATATCCAACATAAAGCGACCCCGGACAAAATAACATTTGAAATAATCAATAAAGACTTAATTGTTGATTTTCTTGAATGGCTTCAAAATAACAAGAAGTGTGGTTCGCGAACCCGAAACCAACGCTATGCAGCCATACGTTCTTTTTTTAGATACATGCTTTATATTGACCCTGTCCACCTGTCTCAATGGAAAATTATATGTTCATTAAAACTGGCAAGGGAAAAGAAGGATGCTATAAAATACCTGAGTGTCAAAGGTGTGAAGTGTTTATTAGAACAAATCAATATGAAGACATGCAAAGGACGTCGTGACCTTACGATGTTGTCTCTTCTGTACAATAGTGGGGCACGCGTACAAGAACTGATAGATCTCACTCCTTTATCAGTTAGGAGAAGCAAGCCATATTGCATTGAACTCATTGGCAAGGGTTCCAAAAAGCGTATCGTCCCCTTAGAAGAAACAATGATGAAACTTCTGATATCCTATATGGAGGAAAATAGATTGAATATGCCTGGGATGGAGCATCATCCATTGTTCTTCAATGCCTGGGGAAGCAAGCTGACTAATCCCGGCATAACATATATACTGCAAAAATACGTGGTTGAAGTTAAAAAAATAGAGCCAGAGCTAATACCTCAAAATATTAGTCCACATATATTAAGGCATTCTCGAGCCATGCATCTTTTACAAGCTGGAGTGAACTTGGTTTATATCCGTGATATACTTGGGCACGTTTCTATACAAACAACGGAAATTTACGCTCGTGCTGATTCAAAATCTAAACAGATCGCATTAGAAAAGGCATATGAGGATATTGGCATAAAAGAACCTGTAATTAAAAGTTGGGAAAAAGATCCAAAATTAAAATTATTCCTCAAGAGCCTTTGCTAATCAAGGATATTATTATCAATAGTAATTTTTCAAAGTAACTTATATAACTTATTGAATAATAGGTATAATAAAATTCCCACTTTTGATAATCGGATACTTTGGATAATATCTGTTATCAAAAGCTTTTGATAACATGAAGTTCTTTCGAGACAG
>JBAZIG010000240.1:0-2756 GCA_041651955.1 Minisyncoccota bacterium
CGGCGCAAACATCTTATTAACCGGATTAATGATATTGTTGCCACGCTCGCAACCGATGTCGGAAGTGGTGAACCCATGTAGTGGCATATAGGTCGTGCACTCATTTCCTTCAACATTCATAAAACCACTGATGTTCCCGCCTGTGAGGTTGGAACGGAACTTTACCTTCTTACGAATCCAGTCGGAACACTCGCGGGCAATTGCCTTTTGTGTCAATTCATTACGAAGCTTCACTTCAAACTCCGTGCCGTAGAGTGAACGCTCACGGTTAAGACGTGGGATATAGAACTCTCGTTTTTCCTTGGGCGCCTTCTCATGCAGGAAAGTCGGTGAGGTGAAAATAAAACGCAACTCATTGATGCCATCAAGCTGTTTCTTGAGGGCTTGGTACGCATATATGGAGAAACAGGCAGCCGCTATGGACAGCTTGTCGCCCTTGTTTATCGAAACGGTCAAGTCGTCCTTAACCGTTTTATTCACATTATCAAGCATTTCTGGCATCTGCATATTATTGACTCCTTAGAATTTCATTCGATTTACTCCTTGATTTTGCCCTTGCGTACCCACTCGTCAACTTCGGAGACTTTAAACTTATAGCGTTTCCCGGCTTTATTAACGGGGAGTTTACCTTCCCGCATCCACGTGCGGACAGTGTCCTTGCTTACACTGAGATACTCGGCGATATCCTCAAGATTCACCCATTTTTCGGTTATATTCTTATCAATCTCGTTGCTCATGTCAAAACCTCCATAATGTATATATCTCGTTTTGTTGTGGTTACAACTCTTAAAACAGAGTGTTTATTACATCTGCTTTGCGCAGCTTCTCAATTAGATTTATCTGTTTTATCGTCCAATGTGTACGATCAAATTCATTAAATGCCGAAGCGCTATCGATAGAGAGTTCACAAGTAAGCTCATTGAGTCGGCGCTGCGATATGGCGTACAGCAAATGAAAACACACCTTGATGCCGTTATCTTGAACTATTACTTCATCAACAAATCCGAGATAGGCATCTTGATTTTCACCTGCACGACCATATTGATGATTTCTGCTTGCGAATATAGCCGGGAAGGTTTTTATTGCTGTAATGGCCCCCATATCTAATTTGGCGTATTTGGCTTTTAATTCGGGTGCTATACTCTCGGTCAAAGCACATTCCTTCGGTACCATAAAATGGCCTCCGGTGAACAATTCATCACCAATAACGAAAAGACTATAATAATTCTCATTTACAGTGCGTCTTGTCGGAAGCGTGACCCCACTTGTCTGAACTACAGGAATATACACGCTTTTCATATTCACTGCATTCGCGTGAGCAATCAGCGTGTTCCCATCACCGGGTAGGTTTATATTTGCCGATGCACCACTCGACGGAAGAACGGTGGATGAGATCGGTTTCAGTTTATCACTCATCTTTTTGCCCTCCGTTATTAATATTTACTGTATCTACATGATTATAGAAACTGTTGTTATTGCCGGATATGTTGAAATTGAAGAATGTAGGATTGTTGTTTATAACCTGCTGCGTCAAGATGGATGCGTCAGGCTCTTTCTCTGCCGACTGTTCCTCATTAGGACTTTCATCATTTGTCATTGGTTCGTCCACTAATGGCTCATCAACAATTTCAGCATCGACACTTTCTCCAAAGCCTTCACAATAGTTTAGCGTAATATTCCTTGAAATGAGGTTTGCAAGGTTCCCTTTATATTCACGCTTTCCCCCTCCGGTTGAAGGACACCATAAATTGATTGTTTCCTTGCCAAAAGTATTCTTTTCTGAACGGGTTACTGCAAAATGCCAAACACCTAATAAAAATGATTGCAGGCAAACACTTGTTGCTTTGAGAATGTCGGATTTTGTTATTGCATCACCGCTTTCCGAAGCAAAGAAAAGTTGATTATCACCGATGGAGTCATCAGCTTCAATCAAGGCTAAAAGTTCTATAACCAATCTTTCGTCTTTTCTCATGCTGCCTGTATCAATGAGCAATGCTATTACCTTAGACATTTCGGCTAATACGGAGGGGTAATTATCTTTGATTCGCGTATTGAATGCAGTCAGTGCCGCATCGTCACCAAAAGGATATATTGAGCCTCCTTCATTTTTACAGGTCTTATATTCTGAAGTATTGCCGCTAACTGTGCTGTCAGCGAATACAAATATGTTCTGCCAGTCAGGAACGATCACCTTAGATAAGGCGAACAGAGCTATGGGTTCGGAATAAGGCTCCGGATTCCCCGTATAATATTCATTTGCTCCACGTAGGGGCTTTCTTGCACGTAAAAACAATGTAAGGAAAGTGCCGCCGCAAAGACGCTGCTTTACTATTTTTGCCATATATTTTCACCGCTTTTCAAAAAACTAACTCGGCGAACTCTAACCAACTCTACGAAGTATGGTTGGCGAACTCGGCGAACCATTTTATGTCCTTGTGAGAAATCGCAGGGGCATTTTTTGTTGCTCTTGTACGGTGGCGAAGGTGCAAAAGCCAAAATAACAACCCGCACTAAACACTGTTAAACCATTATATCACGCACCAATCCGAAAAACAATGATAACAGTGTGAATCTGTACAAACTTCCATATTTCCTCCCTGCGATTGCTCACGCAATTCAAATCACAGGAGGAAATCTGATGAAAAACCAAGCAAATCAAAGCCAAAACAAGTCTTTCAAACCCACCCCCATTCCACACCGCACGAAATCCGGTGAACCGATGGCCTACTACATCCTATCGGAGGATGGAGCACAGG
>JBAZIG010000241.1:0-2740 GCA_041651955.1 Minisyncoccota bacterium
GGGATCAGAATCCACTTTTCTCCATAACTTTTTCACCTCACGCAATATTTCGAGGTCGAATTCTAACTTAGCAACAAACTCTTTTGTAAAGTCCTTGGAATTGTATTTATTGGCTTTTTCATCCTCGACAAACTCTTCCAACCGTTCGATATTGTCACTTTCGATAAGATCGTATACATCGATTTTTTTGCTGATATATACTGTACCTGAGTGATACATATCTATAAATTTCTCGTAAGACGTTATGAACCTGTTGACACTCTGACGGAATGCATAAAAGCTACTTTCGAGTCGTTTAACCAAAACGCCTTTCATAAATCCACCCACGTTTCGTTGCTGTTGTTTTTCAAACTCGCTTAACGGTTTGTTACCAATATAATATAATAGTGGTGTATATCGGGCATAGGTGAAATCCTGGAGTTTCTTTATGGTTTCGTTGAATACAGTTTCAAGCTGGCCTCTATACTCGTACACGATTTTTTGTGGATTATCCAATTCAGGGAAGGTTAATCCCTGCAATGCCATGTCTTTATTGAAGTAAGTCATTACATCAGTTCGTGTTCTCCGAACCATCACGTAACGCAATATACTGTTTCGGATATCATTTGAAATATCCTTAATCAGATTCTTGTATTCCGGATCCGTCTTTTCAAGCTTGGCTAATTTTGATTTGAAACCGGAGAAATATTTTTCCAGATTGGGAATACCCGGGATTGTAGAGTTTTTAGGTGCCTGGAAAAGCTTCAATTGTGCAAATATATCATCTACAGTATTGTTCAATGGAGTTGCTGTTACAAGAATTACTTTTTTGCCACGGCAAATATCCAGTAAGTTGGCATATGAGAGCGTGTTTTCGTTTCTAAACCGATGCGCTTCATCAACTACGACATAATCATAGCGATCCAGGCCCTTTTTGATAATATGCTCCAATTTTCCAAGTGATTCCACTTCAAAACTTCTGATACCAAAATCGAATAAAGAATCTTTCCAGTATTCCTTCAGGACTGGCGGGCAGACAACCAATGTTCTACCGTGTATTTGTTGAAGGAGAAGAGCGGTGATAAATGTTTTACCCAAACCAACCACATCAGCTAAAAACACACCATTGTATGTTTCCAATATTTTTTTTGCCTGTATCGCAGCCTGGTTTTGATACTTCAATTTCATAAAACCTTCTGGCAGGAACGGCTCGAATTCATCTGCCAGATTGATATCCTCTTCAAGGTACTCGTATATCAATTTTAAATAAAGCTCGTACGGTTTGATTTGGTCGGTCAGCCATGTTTTGTTTTGGATTGTATCCACAAAATCATCTGAGATATCTACTGACTCTTTCCAAAGGGTGTTGAACTGGTCTTCAGCAAAAAGGACATCTCTTTTATTGCGCAATTCCACATTAAATTCCCTGTTGGCTATAAAACCAGATTCGGAAAAGTTGCTGGATCCGGTGATCACAAAGCCGTAATCTCGATCCTCAGGATTAAATTTTCCGATGTATACCTTCGCGTGAATGTTCTTCGAAGGATATGCTCTTATCTCTAATTTTTTCCCATTTCCGTTACACGCTTTGTCCTGGTCAGCATCTGGACAATCTGTTCTCAGGAAATCTATAAATTTACGAATCCCGATCTCCAGTTTATCATCTTTTTCATCGCTGTTCTCGATTTCATCTTTCAAGTTCTCTTTAAATTTCTTCTTGGTGCGTTGATGAGATTCAAAATCAATCAGTCCATTCTGATGATTATATTGCATCAGATCATATGAGTCACGGTCAATACTGAGCCCTACAAGTATCCTGATTTTAGAAACAGGTTCCAAAGCGTCATACAATTGATAAAAACCACTGGCCCTGAAATAACCCACCAATACATCAAACTGCTGAGAATCTTTCAGTGTTGACTTGAATCTTGATAACAAGCTATGACCTTCTTCATTGGTGAAAAATGTCAAATCAGTATGATCTATTGTTTTACCGGTACTCATAATTACTTGTTAATTTTGATAACATTAAGGGTCTCCACCAGACCGTCAGAGAGATACAGCAAATCACTGAGATCTGTCAATATGTATGACTTAATAAACTCAACTTCAATTGTCTTCTGAGGTATGTCGAGAGTTTTTGAAAATGTTTCCAACATTTCTTTTGTTGCAACTCTTTCACCTCTCTCAATTTTGCTTAAAATGGAAGTATCAATATCAAGTTCAGCGGCTACCTTTCTTAAAGGAAGACCAAGTTGTTCCCGATTGTATCGTAGAAATTCTCCAAATGTATTCATTTTGTTGTTTTTGTTTGGAAATATTGTTCAAAAGTACGATTTGTTTTGTTAATATTTCTGACGAGAGAAGAAATTGTTGTTGAATAAAGAAATTTATTTAAATATGATCTCACTTCAACACTATTTCAACTGAATCTTCAGGCATATTGAACTTGTTCATGATATTTGAAATACGGCTCATGCAAGTAGATGCCGAGATATTGATGTGAATAAAAAATGTATCATCCGTCAAGTTCTTTGTTTTGTCACAATTATCCCCATCAAATGATTTATATCTCTTTTTCATATCATTATTTTCTTCAATCATTTGCTTCAATATATGCCATTTAACGATTACATCTCCTCCGAATAGTTCATATTGATTGTCCAGAATTGCATCAAAATCATATTCAGGACTTTTTTTTATATAGTCCAGGAAGGCAATGAACACGGTTTGCCAATAGGTAGCTTTAAAAGAAATCCCA
>JBAZIG010000242.1:0-2738 GCA_041651955.1 Minisyncoccota bacterium
TTGATGAACTCTGACCCATTGTCGCTGTCGATACCTTGCAGAGGAAACGGCAGACGACCCTTGACTCTCTTGATTCCTTCGAGGGTATGACTTCGAGCCTTGTTTCTTATTGCAACACACTCTGTCCAGCAACTGGCTATGTCTGTGCAATTAAGGGTATTGGCGTATTCACCGTGAGTAGAAGATCCACAATGTGCCACCAGATCGATCTCAAGGAAGCCGGGACTATTGTCATTCCAGTCTGTGCCTCTGCGTATGTTGATCTGACTCTTTAATAATGAGCCCGGCTTTGTTGTTGAAAGACCAAAAGGTGTTATAGTCTTCCGGTCATACCTGAGTAATCGGTCCATTGTACCGTGAGAGAGCGTGAGCATTTCTTTCTTGAATTTCGGATCAAAGGTTTTATGCCCTCTTTGCTCAAGATTGTCCAGCACAGCCTTCATTGAGCCTTCTATGCGCCTTGAACAAGGATAATCGAGCAATTTCCATACCTCTGCAAGTAATTGTTTGTGAGGCATTCCATAGACCGGTTTTCTGCCGCGTCCCGATTTTATCTTCTTATCTTCGTACGCATATCTCTTGCTTAACACCCTGATGAGATGCCCGCGAGTCAGTCCTGTGGTTTCTGTTAATGCCTTCAGGATACCGCTCTTTTCCTTTTTGCCGGATCTCAGATACTTTGCCTTTTGTCTGCCTATGATCTGACGTTTCGTTGCCATAGATAACACTGCCTTTCCACCTCCCTTACGAGAGGTAATATACCAGCATTTATTTTTTAGGCGACGACTATGTTTTCACCGGCATTTTTTATTGGCGTAAATTCCCAAAGTAAATTCCACAGTGATAACCATTGAGGAATTCAATATGAGAAACGGCTAAAACAGGCGTTGGATTTACTATGAGAAAATGAAAAAATGTTATTAAAGATAAGGGTAAATAGGCTTTTTACATTAATAGAAACGTAAAAAACAGCATAGCAAACAACCCTGAAAACGGTGTTTTCAGATTAAAGTCCACTTATTAAGAAGTTAGTTTGAGAAATTTTCTTGCTGGAAATATGAAAAAAATAGCGTATAATTACTTTGTGGTTAGTTTTGGAGATTGAATGACCTCTTCGGGCGGAATATTGTCAATTCCCAAAAGTGAGGTCATTTTTTCTCCAAAGGTAAAAGAGAATATCTCGTATGGAGACTTTCCGTTCAGGCTTTTGCGCTTTACATTATTCACGTGAGAAAAAACCAGATCAACGGTTTCCTGGGTAAAAGAGTCGAACGATTCTCCCTTCGGCACGATATCCCGAAACAGTGTGTGGTTTTTCTCGACTCTTGGCTTCTGACAGGAGCGGTACGGATCGCAAAAAAACAAGGATGTTTCGATTTCTCCGTCCACATCGGCAATGAAAGCGGACACATTTGCAAATTCACCGCCGTTATCGGTTAAAAGCACAGGCATCACATCCCCGAAACGGATCTCATTTTCACACAGCTTTTCTTTAAAAGAACGTATGCTCCGTGCAGCTTCGGCAGAGGTTTTATTCTCCAGAAGCAGACCGAACATAAAATTACAGAATGTAAAATCGAAGGTCATGATCACTTTACCACCTGGTCGCCCTGTTACGGTATCCATTTCCGTCCATGCGGTTATCCCGTTTTCCTCGATATAAGACAGAAAATCCTGGTACGTCCTGCCGATCTTAGCAGATTTGGGGATCTGATCCTCGCGGTATTGTCTGCGTGGTTTAAATTTGACCACTCTTGGGAAATCCATTTTACTTACAGATAAATACCCTTTATGTAAATGTCTGTAAACCGTGGCCTGGGAAACACCGAGATCATGGGTGGTCATAATGTGATATAGATGCTGACCTTTTTTTATTCCTTCTGCAATAATGGCATCGACTTCGTAAAATTCATCTTTGCTTAGAGGAATGCCCTCTCTCGAATCCTTAAGGAGTGCTTCGTACTCTTGCTGGGCATTTTTTGCACGGTACAAACATTTTTGGAAGGCGCACCGTAATCGTCGCCTTTTACATCCGTTGCACACAAAAGGTGCTTTCAGAAGCTCCGGACATGGAGTTATGGCAACTGGTTTTCCATTAAGGTCGGTTTTTACCGGAAGGTCGTTCGTATTAACAGTAATGTGTTTTTTTACTTCCTTAGATACTGTGGTCTGATCTTTGCCGATCTTTTTTGCGATTGCTTTAAAGTTCATACCGTGATCTAAACTTGTTTGAATGTCGATACGGTCATCCAGGGTCATGTGTTTATTCTTTATATATCTTGAATCTGACATTATTATTGCCCCTCCTTTTTGGCAGGAAAATTTCTCAGATTCAATTCTATGCTATTTTCTTTTCATACTAAATTCTATTTGCCTTTCCACTGTGGAATTTACTTTGGGAATTTACTATTAATTTTATAGTCACAATTACCACTTGCGGAATCCGGGCGGGGTGGTATAATCACATGTGGAAAAGATTTCTGACTGCAAGGAGGATTCTGAGCAGATAGGAAAGAGCAGAATGACTATTTTGAGATGCCTCTTTCCTGGATTTCGGAACGGAGGTATTTTTTATGGAAACTGACAAAACAAACAGTAATATCAAGGAAAACAGGATCGGAGTCGTCGGTATAATCCTCGAATCTCCCGAAGAAAATGCAGCGAGGATCAACGATATCCTTCATGACTTTGCCGGGATCATCGTCGGAAGAATGGGGATACCCTACAGACAGCGGGGA
>JBAZIG010000243.1:0-2701 GCA_041651955.1 Minisyncoccota bacterium
CATTGAGTACCTGACCACCATACAGGGCAAAAGAGAACAGGGGGAAGCTGTTACCATCCCTACCGGGTTAAAAGCACTTGATGACCGTTTGAATGGTGGATGGAGCGCACCGGACCTGATCATACTGGGAGGAAGGCCATCGATGGGTAAGACACAGTTTGCTCTTCATTTTGCCAAAGCAGCATCGGAAGCGGAGAAGCATTGTTTATTCGTATCAATTGAAATGACAGCAGAGCAGTTGATCATGCGAATGCTCACAGAGGATGAGAGATTGAACCTTTACGACATGAAAACCGGCCAGCTGGGGAGGGATGAGTGGATCTGTATTGATGAGAATATCCGGGAGATAGAAAACAACAAACTCTTCATTGCTGATAGTTACCATATCCGGTACCTCAATAGCATCAAATCACTTGCAAGAAAATTGCATCGCACTGACCAACTGGATCTATTGATTATTGACTATTTGCAGCTGATCAAAACAAATCAATCATTTGGTACAAGAGATTTGGAGATAGGTTACATCACTGGAGAACTGAAAAGCTTAGCTAAAGAACTAAAAACGCCTGTTATCCTGTTGGCTCAATTGAGCAGACCACCAAAGGGAACCAAAATTCAAATACCTGTATTGTCTGATCTGAGAGAATCAGGGAACATTGAACAGGATGCAGACAAGGTTATTTTCCCACACAGGCCATCATACTATGATCCGGAAGCAACTGAGAGCAATGGGCGGAGTTGGAAGAACAGGGGCGTTCTAATCATAGGAAAAGACCGGGAGGGCGCAAAAGATGAAAAGGTATATTTCCAAACAGATGATCGATTTAAAAAAATATGGGATGATAACGGCAGCAATGATGATCTGCCTTTCATACCCATTGAAACACCGTATTTTAATTAATATAACTGCAGGTATACAGTGAATTACAAATAAAATATAAATTAAAGCACAATGAATTCTATTGACAAAATAAAAAACCGAATCGAATTTATCGAGAAAACCAAATTGTGTAAAGAGGCTATAAAGAATGGTTTGAAGATAAAGTGGGAAACAGATTTTGAAAAGATGCAGTTTGAAAAATTGAAATCCTACGATTCATTGAAAAATTGTTTCAATTACGAGATATTGAGAGTTGAGGAGTACGATTTAACATCGCATTACTATAGCGATATTTTTATAGGTGATTCACAATCCCATATAGATATGATTGGCATACTCATAAAAGGGGGCAAGCTGATACCACCTACAAAGACAGAAGGTTATGCTATAGTTGACGGCGAGGAAAAAATGGTAAGATCTTCAGAAATGACAGGCTTAAATGACGGTACTCACAGATGCAATCTTGCAAAATACCTCGGACTGGATATTATTCCGGTCGTAGTATTTAAGGAATTAGATGGATATTGGTTTACACCTGAGGAATGGACGTTTGAGGGAGGGCGCATAAGAGAAGAAAACAAAACAGAGTTTGGGTCATCATTCCTGGAATTTAATGGTTTTAAAGCGACTTCAAAGACTGGCAAAATGTACACTTTTCAAGATCCAATTATTATAGACGAAACTATTAGTGATTATATCGTTATTAGAAATCACGCTTATAGCGTTAAGTAAAAAAGTTTAATAGAAAATAAATGTAATTGGGGGGGGGGAGTATGAATAGTAGAATGGACAAATTTTGTCACGAATATGTGATAGACCTAAACGCCAAACAAGCAGCTATAAGATCAGGATATAGCGAGAAAACAGCCTATTCTCACGGTAGCCGGTTGTTGAACAATGTTGAAGTAAAAGCAAAGATTAGGGAACTGCAAAGCGATATGCAAAAGGCATCATCAATCACCGCATTGAGGGTGTTGATGGAACATAAAAAGATTGCTTTTTCCTCAATTTCTCACTTGCATAACAATTGGATCGAGTTGAAAGACTTTGAGAGCCTGACAGCAGAGCAGAAAGCTTGTATTAAAAGTATTTCATCAAAGGTTGTTAGGAAAAATATTGGCACGAAAGAAGATCCCAATGTAGTTAATGTTGAGTTTGTGAAAATCGAGTTATACGACAAACAAAAAGCACTTGACAGCATTTCAAATCTTCTTGGATTTAATGCACCAAAAGAGATAAGTCAGCACGTTGACTTTAACCAGTTGACAGATGACCAAATAGACCTGATTATTAACAAATTAACCGATTGATTATGAAACAGTATTTAAAAAGTGATGACAAAAAGAGCATCATTAAAGGACTGAAAACAGGAACCTTTAATATTACAGAATTGAACCACCTAACAAGGGGAATTGCGGATCATTCCGGAGACATTGAGTTATTTGGTGAAGTTAAGGTAACCTTATCGATGGACGATAAGAGGCATCTATTAAAGTCACTAAGAAGTGGTTATATTAACTTTGAATTGATACCGGATCTTTTTGAGAAAATCAATGAGAATTTTTTCCTGAGGGTGATGATTGAATGTACTCCAATTGAAAGCTGAGGCAAAAATGCGATAAATAGCAAAAATATCTTTTTAACGCCAAAAACTCAGAAAACGGATGCAAAACGACCAAAATAAGCAGTTTCGTGAACAATTTTCTAATATTACGGAACGGTTAAATTTGACGATTTGTAAAGAATAAATCGATTACATTGATTATCAGGCAGGTGGTGAATTACAGTTATCATATAATTATCATTATGTTTAATATTAAT
>JBAZIG010000244.1:0-2247 GCA_041651955.1 Minisyncoccota bacterium
CAAAGAGGGTAATTTAAAAATTACGAAGGATTTTCCTTGTACAAGACTCCTGCATTTTCAGAAACAGCCAAAAGCAAACAAACTTAATTTAACTGTTTATATGAGGTCAAATGACCTTGTATGGGGAGCAAGTGCAGTTAATATTTTCAATTTCACTTTTATGCTTGAATACTTCTCGCAAATATTAGGTCTAGAAATTGGAGAATATTATCACATAGCAAATAATTTCCATTATTATGAAGAATTTGAAGATGTAGTCCAATCCATTTCTCAAGTAAAAAATATAAAAGAATCTCAATTTGAGTACTCAAAATCATTTCACAGCTTATCAGAATTTGACGAGAAAATAAATCTGCTTAAAAGTGAAGAGAATAAACTAAGGCAAGGAAATTATGCAGATTTAATTGATTTTAAAGATGATTTTTTCAACGATTGGTACAGAACATTTTATGTTTTCAATACACATAGAAAAGTAATTTTTTCAAATCCAATTTTAAATCAATTATTTAAAAAATATATGCCTTATGAATGAAGAAAGTATTAAAAGAATTACAGATAATGTAACAGCTATCTTATTAAAGAAAAATGCAGATTATGGTGGTGCAAGTTTTGACCTAGGATTGAACGGTAATATGGTTCACTTATGGGATAAAGTTAGACGCTACAGAACACTGCTCTCAAAAAACAATAAAAATCCAAATTTTGAAAGCCTTGACGACACCTTGAAAGATATTATTGGCTACGCAATAATTGGGCTTCATATTCTTGATGATGAAACTATTAAAGATAAAATTCATGGAAAAGAATAAAAATGTTTTTATAAGCCATCATCATAAAGATGATAAATCTGTATCAGCTTTAACGGATTTATTAGCTGGAAAAAAATTCAATATTAGAAATAGCTCTATCAGAGTAAATGAAAAGAATAAAGAGCGTTTAGAAAAAAAACAGATTCCAAGAAAAACTTTAGAAAGATTATTAAGCATGAAAATGCGATGGGCAGGGACTGTTGTAGTTCTTATTGGCTCACAAACCCACTCAAGAGAATGGGTTAATTGGGAACTCGAGCAGGCTGCTAAACAGGGGAAAAGAATTATTGGTGTACATATAAATGGTGCAAGTGATTCAGATGTACCCGCAAATTTCGAAAAGTATGGTGATGCCTTAGTTGGATGGAATTCAGATAGAATAATTGGAGCTATTGATGGTTCCATAAATAACTGGGAAAAACCAAATGGTGAACCTCGTGAAGGTCATTGGTCTCCTTATCGTAGTACTTGTTAAAAAAAATAGAGATGAAATATTATTCATATGTTGTCGCTCGTGATTTTGGCTTTGCTCCAAACCCTTTTGGTCAGCATTGCACCCTTGCTACTTGTAAACACAAAATTCGAAAAAATGCATCCAAAGATGACTGGATTTTCGGCATTACACGAAAAGGCAAAGGGAATAGGTTAGTTTTTGCAATGAAAGTAAACAAAAAGATAACCTTTGATGATTACTGGAATTCACCGGAGTTTCAATATAAAAAACCAGTTTTAAATGGCAGTTTAAAACAAATGTATGGTGATAACATCTATCATTTTGATGAAAAAACAAAAAAATGGATGCAGGCAGATTCTCATCATAGTCTTGATAACGGTGAAATAAATTATGAGAACTTAAATAGAGATACAAGCGGTGAATATGTTCTTATTTCAAAAGAGTTTTACTATTTTGGTAAAGAAAATATTGAAATTCCTTTAGCACTTAAAACTAAATTTTCTGTTGGCAGAGGTCATAAATATGTAAAAGAAGAGGCAGCGAAGGAGTTAATAAAATGGTTAAGTGAAAATTATGAAAATGGTTTTCATGGTGACCCTATTTCCTTTACTGGATTTCAACGGTATGATGGAGTTTCTTAATTTAAAGCTAACAAAAAATGGACATTTTTAGAATATTTTTAGACGGCAACCATAATTTAATTATTCAAATTTCAATTTGGTTAATCATTCTTATCATATTAGTAGTATCTGCTTATTTTCTCTTTATTAAAAAAATATTTCGATATGGTTTGGTGAAAATCAATATTAAGCTTGGAAATGTTGGAAGTGCAGAGTTTAGACCAAATAAAAATGACCTTCAAATAGCTCATAAAATCTGGACTGAGTTAGTAACAAGAAAGGCAGCAATACCAATTGATAAAGAAAATGATGTTATTGAAGAAGTATATGATTCATGGTACTCCTTGTTTAAAAGAGTTAGAGA
>JBAZIG010000244.1:2257-2680 GCA_041651955.1 Minisyncoccota bacterium
GAATTGCAACTCAAACACTAAATGATGGATTACGCCCTCATTTAACCAAATGGCAAGCACGGTTTAGAACTTGGAGTGCAGCAAAAAAAGACAAATTAATAGAAATGACTCCACAAGAATTTCAGAAAGAATATCCTGAATATAATTATTTAATTGAAGATTTATTAAAGGTAAATGAACAGCTTATGCAATATGCACAAGAGTTAAAAAAAATAATTGATAAAAAATGAATCAGCCCTCACAGCCAAGCACAATTACAATTCGCACTAACCAACACGCATCCAAAAATTGCAATAGAGCTTGTCTGTCTGTCAACGCTTTTTTGCCTCCCCAAAAAACTAATTTTTTCAGAAACGGCAGCACTTCGATTGTGAATACTTTGGATTGCGAAATATTGATAACTAACTGATAATGAAGGAACAC
>JBAZIG010000245.1:0-2679 GCA_041651955.1 Minisyncoccota bacterium
TTTGGTTTTAATGACCATTCTATTTTCCTGTAACAATCCAGCTTGGACTGCTGATAGAATTAAAGTTGAGATTCTCCCTTCTGATAACTATAAAATCATTGGTTCAACTTTTTATGGTGATGAATTTTTGTGTCCTGTTGATTTAGAGAATAACAAATTTTATCCTCCATTTAGTGGGAATGTTTACGTATTTTGAATAGATGATTTAAGAATCTTTTTTGTGCCTATAATATGGCAACATATAGTACTTTTAAAAATTAATCGATTATCTGTTTACTAATTAATGTCGTATATGAAACATTTTATCTCATTATTATCATCCATATTGATCCTTTTCTTATTTTATCGTTGTAATGGAAATGAATTGCCTGTTCCTAAAGAAGAAAGTATTTATTTGAGCGAATCTATTCTTTCATTCGGGAATTATGACGATTCGGTTAGAACTATTACTGTACATACAAAAGGAATTATTAATTTGGATAAACAGCCTGACTGGTTAGACTTACAAGTAGATCAACAAAACCAATTGATTAAAGTAAGTGTCAAACCAAATTACAGTAGACAGTCCCGTGAAACTCAAGTTAAAGTATTTGACGAAAATAGTGAGAGTTATTTGCATATCTCACAATCTGGCGAGGCAGAGGAAGAGGAACCTTTTATATTCAAATATTTTCCTGTTTCAGAATATATTTCATGTGAAACTTCGGTAGAGAGGGCTAATACCCTCTACCATTTTAAGACTAAAAAGTTTTTTATAAATCAGAATATTAAGGATGAAATTTATTTGGGAAATATACTGAATTATAAATTTTCAGATTTTCCGAAACTTCAGACTTTTGAGGACTATATTTTTAACGACGTTACAGTCATAGCCGACATTATAATTGATGGAAAAATGTATGTAGAGGAATGGGAAACTCCCTCAAAATCTCAACTTGATGAACTTGCACAAATAATAATTAAAGATGCTCCTAAAGAAAGCAAAACTTACTATGTTGGAGAACCTATCCTATTTCGATCTTACAAATATCTCCATTTCTTAAGCATGGCTAATCTTGGTTTTGGTATTGATGAAGTGATGCAAGAGAACTTATATCCTGATAAAAATATGGATAAAGATCTCGGATTAATTTATTCTTATAGTCAATCGTTATTTTCCATTTTGATTGATCCCTCTTTTTTACAACCAAGAGAAGAAACAGATTTTATTTTACAAAATAATCTCTCATATATAAATAATATCACTTATGGAAAAACAGCATTCCTTATTGTTGAATCGGATGGAAGCAAGCAATCAGTAGATTCAATTATAAAAAAGGTCAAGCTGAAAGAAAATCTTTCTGGTGAAGAAAAATTATTTATAAACAGCATGGATATTTGTTATTTGTATTTTTCCTCCGATGGAACTCTACAAAAAGATAAATCTGAAGACAATATTAACAAAATCGTAAATTTCTATCAGGTTGAAAATAATAATATAATTCCACTAAATTATTCTGTACTTGATTATATTACTAACGGGAGTAAATATATTGAGTACGCTTTCTCTCTGTAATCATAAAAAATAAATAATATACAATTCCATTTTTAAGAAATTTCTTTATTTTGTCCTAATTCTCGTTGTTACCTCTTGTGCAACGGATGATTTGGATTCTCAACTGTCGAGAAATAACAGTACTGCCTCCCAAGATGTTATTACAATCGATATTAACACAACAAGGAATCCCTACAACTTGATAAGTTCCGCAGGGTTCCATTCTGATTACTTGGCAAATACGAGGTCATCAAACGATGATGATCCGTTTGTTGAGGAGAGAATAGTGGAGAGTAGCGAATCAGTTGTTTTACCGGAGCTTACTCCGCATGTCTTTTTGGGTAATATCATGCGTAGAAGTTCAATTGTGGATTGTCAGTATATGCAGTTGGTTTCAGTAAATCCAATTTCCGTAGCATTGACATTGCCGAACACTACTCCCGGTACAATCAATAATACATCTACAGCATATATTAATTATATCAACAATCAGACTGCGAAGGGGACATATAGCCAGAACAATGAGTTTTACTTTTCCGTTGAACAGTTTACTTCCTATAATGAACTAAAGTCAACATTTGGTAATAACTCCAACACGTCTTTTCTCTTCTGGGGTTCCTCTTCTTCTTCGGAACATGAAGAGCGGCATATTTCCAAGGCAACCGGCATATACCTTAAATTCTGGCAGACTTCTTTTAAGGCAGTGATGGACTATCCCAGCGATTTGGCAACTCAGGTTCCCCAAAATTTACTGGATTCCCTTGTATATATAAATTCCATAACATATGGACGCTTGGGTATAATGACAGTTGAAACAAACTCGACTGCGGCATACGCCAAAACGATATTGACGGACTCATATAATACAATAATGACAAAAGGAGGGTCGTATTTGACCCAAGAACAGCGTGAGTTTCTGGACGGTTGCGAATTTAAAGTGTACTTGATTTATGCAAATGGCAGGGCAGGAGTAGAAACAATTTATGGATTGGATGGTTTCGTCAATTGTATAAAGAAAGGAGTATTTACCAAGGATAACCCGGGTGGCCCGTTATTCTGTACATTTAACAATGTGAAGGATAACTCTCCGGTTAAGGTAAGGTTCAAGTATAATATTCGTAGAGAACCGCTCTATGTTGAAATGA
>JBAZIG010000246.1:0-2663 GCA_041651955.1 Minisyncoccota bacterium
CCCTTTCTGTGTTCATTTTTCGCTCTCTTAGTCGTTATGCTCGCTCATGCTTCGCTCGTCAACTCCTTCGTTCACTTCATTCACACAGCTCAGCTATTTTAATGGCAAATGCTTCGTTACGTTCGTCAGGTGTTTGTAGGCAGTAGCCAAATCATGATACCTCTGCCGCTTACCTTCCTCACCCACTCAGCAATTGCCGTTTCCCGATGCCATTGAACAAAAAGTGCGCCACCCCTGCTGGGCAGTAGGCGTCAGGCGCCCTCATACTTCGGGCTCCCTCCTTCCACCACCCTCGCTCCACTCGCTGCGGCTCGCGCCTTGTCACTTCGCAAGGAAAAACACGTCGCTGCGCTCCGCAGTTTTTCCTTTGCTCCGTTCCAGCTCAGGGCTGCATAACCTGTTCACGACGTTTCAACCTCCTTTCTCAAATGATGTTACGAAATATTATAAACATTCTCATTTAACCCAAAACTCCTTATAGCATTATTAGATAAACTATCCTCGTTGATGAATACAAGAAAACACACGTCGCTTCGCTCCGTACATTTTTCTTGTTTTGTTCAAAATCACATTTTAGATGAGAACGGTGAATTAATGGTTGAAAAAGCTAGAACTTGCATCGTGAGAAATTCAAATGGGGAGCTTAAAATATGAGTGAATAAGAAAATAATGTTAACTTGCGACATTAAATCAAAGCTATGAATCAATGAAGTATACCTTAATTGTTTTAGTCCTTTATATATTGACCAGTGTTTCTCATTTATCAGGTCAGAAATTGTATGTATGGTGTCCATCAGAGCAAACGATAGTACCCAGAAATGGTTTTTTGAAAAATGATACAATTGATTTAGTTTTTTTTGATGGGAGAGTATTGAATGAAAAATCGAGAATCGAATGTACTTCTGAGAATGTTATCAATCAACTGCAAAATTTCTTATTCGATAGTTATCCTTCTGCAGTTTTTAATTCAGTATCTTCCGAATCTTATTTCGATGATCCTAATAGTAAAAGGATTACAATCAAGATTGGTATTTCAGCATATCATGCAGCATTTGGGACTGATATCAAATTAGGAATAGGAAGTGTTGGAGGTGATTTTTCATTTATGGTATTTCCGGAAGGAAAGTGGAACGGATTGACTGCTTATTTTATTAAAATATACGATTACAGAGATAATAAGGAGATAAATAAATCAAAAGAGATTTCAAAAATTACATCAAAATTCAATATTTGGGGTTATAAGACTGCAATTGATTGCTTGGCAAAAACATATTCAGATGCAAACCAGGAAATGCTTTTCTTTATTGATAATACTTTAATGTAAAATATTTTAATTTGGAAAAACTACATTCAATATTTGTGTCATCATCACATATTCAGCTGTTTAAAATCTTTACAATAGTTTCAACAATGATTTAGAATTCCTCTATAAAACTAGGAATAAAATAGAGAAAGAAATTGCCTTTTTAATAGTTGATAAATCTTATACAGTGCAGTAAATCATAAATATAGCCTGAATAGAATTAGGAATAAAATTGAATAAACTAGAGAAAGAAGTAGGAAAGAATAATTAAGCTAATTCCTCCAAAACAATATACTTTTTTAATGAAAAACTTTCTTCCCGTCCAGTGGAAAAAGTCTACATTTGCTCCATGCAAAAGGAACTTCACACCCAGAAAATCGAACTCATTCATCCTGAAAGCTCTGAACAGAAATATCCCTATATCGGAGATATTCAGGCTGGGTTTCCCTCGCCGGCGGAAGATTTCTTCCACGATTACATCAGCCTGGATGAACTGCTGATCGATCAAAAGGAGTCAACATTTTTTGCCCGGGTGACCGGCAGTTCCATGAGCAACGATTTCAGCGAGGGGGATCTGTTGATCATCGACAAAAGTTTGGAGTGGGAGGAAAACAAAATCGCTCTCTGTTTTATCAATGGGGAATTCACTCTGAAACGCATCAAAGTGAAAGATGGAAAATGTTTCCTGATCCCATCGAACCAGGATTTTCCCCACATCGAGGTCAACTTTGAACATGGAGTGATCATCTGGGGCATTGTCAAATATTCAATACGCAAGCACTAATGTACGCACTGATCGATTGCAATAACTTTTACGCCTCCTGCGAGAGGGTTTTCAACCCCTCGCTGAATGGCAAACCGATCGTTGTTCTATCGAACAACGACGGCTGCGTTATTGCCCGGTCTAATGAAGCCAAAAGCCTGGGCATCCCTATGGGTGCACCGGCATTTGAATATGAATCTGTTTTTCGCAGGAATAATGTGAATGTATTCTCTGCTAACTTTCCGCTTTATGGTGACATGAGCCACCGGGTGATGAGCTTACTTTCTAACTTCAGCCCTCAACAGGAGATCTATTCCATTGATGAGTGTTTTCTGAATCTCGATGGTATCAACGTGGATCTGCAACAATATGGGTTGCAGATGAAGTCACGGGTTGAAAAGGGCACCGGTATCCCTATCAGTATTGGTATCGCACCAACCAAAGCACTCTCCAAATTGGCCAACCGCATCGCGAAGAAGTTTCCTAAGGAGACCGGTGGCAGCTACGTGATCGATACCGATGAGAAAAGGATCAAAGCTCTCAAATGGTTGAAAGTGGAGGATATCTGGGGTGTGGGTAGAAGAAACGCGAAAAAAC
>JBAZIG010000247.1:0-2662 GCA_041651955.1 Minisyncoccota bacterium
TATGAGAGAATATCAACTCCTCCTGCTGGATGAACCTTCATCTGGTGTCAACCCTGAAGTTATAGAACAGATAAAGGTGTTAATACGCCGATTTACTGAACAAAACCAAACGGTCTTGCTTATTGAACATAACCTCGATGTTGTGCAGGATATTGCTGATTTTTGTTGTTATATGGATCAAGGAAGGATAACACTAATGGGAACACCTGCAGATGTTATAGGCAATCAAGACGTGCGGAAATCTTATGTGGGATTTTAAGGTATCAGGAACGTGAATAATATATGAGAAAAGGAAAATGCTAATAATCAAAAACCTGTACGCAGGATATACGAAAGATAATCCAATCCTGAAAGGGATTGACTTAACTGTAGACAAGGGGCAGGTTGTCGGGATCCTGGGACGTAACGGCAGCGGGAAATCTACCTTGGCAAAAGCAATCTGTGGTTTAGTTGCCCACACAAAAGGAGATATTCTTTTTGAAGGAAGACAGTTAATGGGCTTACCGAGCTGTAAGGTAGCGAACCTTGGTATGGGATATTTCCAGCAGGGAGGCAGGGTATTCCCCAGTCTGACGGTTCTGGAAAATTTAAACTTCACAGCACGGCATATAAAACAGAATGAGCGGAAAATCAGATTGGAAGAATTAAAAGAATGGTTTGAGTTATTACAGAAAGAGGATAGAACAAGGCTAAAATCTTCGTACCTTAGTGGTGGTGAAAAACATCAGTTGGCTTTAGCGATGGTCTTGTTACAAAAACCAAGATTTCTTATTCTTGACGAGCCCAGTGCGGGGCTTTCACCTGCTAATCAAACCGTAATATATGATATCCTTAATAAAATACGTCAAGAAGAGAATTTAACGATGATGGTTATTGAACAGAATGTTGAATTAGCAAATAAATTTATTGATTCAAAACTTATTTTGGATACAGGCGTCTTTATTTAATAAAATAAATCCTATGAAAACTTTTTTTTTACGACTAACGATATTAGTTCTTGTAACAACAACGATTTTTGGCTGCAAATACAAATCCACAAGAAATTATTCAGATAATAAGCAAATTAATGTTGGGGTTATTCTCCCTTTAACAGGTGAATTATCCTCATATGGCATTGAAGCAAAAAAGGGACTTGAACTAGGAATAGAAAAACTGGAGAACAAAGTCAACTTGATCTTTGAAGATTCAAAGGCTGACCCAAAAACTGCTGTCAATTCATTCAATAAATTAATAAGAATAAATAAGGTGGATTTTGTTATTGGAGATTTAGTCTCCAACACCTCTCTAGCAATTGCTCCTATAGCTAATTCATCAAAAACGCTCACTGTAAGTCCTACGGCTTCGAGTCATGAAATTAACAACTTTGGATTATTCTCATTAAGTCTTTATCCATCTGAGATAATTGAAGGTATTGCTGTAGCGAGAATTGCATTGGAAAAGAAAGCGAATAGGATAGCTGTATTATTCCAAATTGTTTCATCCGCTGAGAGTATGGCGAATAGTTTTCAAAAAACAATTGAGGAAAATAGCAATAGCGATTGCTTAATTGAGGGAATCGATTCAAAAATGATGGATTACCGGAATATTATCTCTAAAGTGAAAAATTTCAACCCAGATGCCATCTTCCTGATCACTTATCCAGAAGTAGCCATTATTTTACTTAACCAAATTAAAGAATATAACATTGATGCTTTAATCTTAGGTCAATCCGCTCTTAAAGACGATAGTTTTATTGAACGAGTAAAACTGAATGCTGAGGGAATGATTTTGACAGGAGCTTATTTTAGCGAGGAAAGAGAGGATGATCGGATAAAGGAATTTTCAGATTTGTATAGAGCGAAATACGGGCAGGATCCTGGAATGTTTGCCGCACAATCTTATGATGCTCTTAATTTTTGTTTGCAAAATTACACTAAATTTAAAAAGGCTGAAATCATCAATATAGATGAACTGGAATTTGATGGAATAACAGGTAAAACACGTTTTGACACTAATGGAGCTGTTATCAAAGATTTTTCAATATTTCAAGTTGTAAATGGTTCGTTTACATTAATTCAATGACATTATAAATCAGATATAAGTAAAGTAAATATTTATGTTCCTGGACAATAGAGATTCAATACATTCTTTGATGATAGAGGCGACAGAGTTAACTAAGTATGAATTGAATATGGTTGTAAATTCAATAGCCAATGAAAATAAATTTTCAAATGATTATTTCACTATCATAAGGAATCGCAACAGTAGCAAAAATTGGTTAAGATCATTTTTAACTGCCTTTTTTATGCCTGAAGAAAAACAGAGAAAATTATCAGATGTTAAGAATATCCTGACCGCTATTGAACTATTTAATATGTCAACCTATCATTCTAATTTATGTTTTGATAACAAGATTGAAGATAATTTGAAATATAATCATTATATTTATTCTATGTTGATGTATGATGTGGTTTATCAATTAGTATATCAAATAGATAACAAATATATTGAACCTGAAATAAGAGATAAAATTATTCATGAATTTCAGAAATGCAACACATTAACATATGCTGGGCAATATAAGGATCTAAACGAACTAAACATAAAAAATTTGAAGATGTTTAGTAATAACAAAGACTTTATTAATGCGTACAATAAAAGATGTCTATTGTTATCCAGTTCG
>JBAZIG010000248.1:0-2657 GCA_041651955.1 Minisyncoccota bacterium
GCTGAAGGCGGCCCGATAGTCGCAGTCAGGGACGGAGACATCATCACCATAGATGTTGAAAATAAAAGGCTTGATGTCGACCTCTCCCCCGAGGAGCTTGAAGCCCGCCTAAAAGACTGGAAAAGACCTCCTCAGAAAGAACTGAAAGGCATCCTCGCCATATACGCAAAACTGGCCGCCTCAGCAGCCGAAGGCGGCATGATGAAGGTCTAGGTATTTCTAGTTTTTTAATGAAGGGATTAGACTTGATTCCCAAGCAACCCGCTGCAGATGTCAATTTTTATTGCTAATGCCAGTTCTTCCAACTGTGCCGGTGATTTGAAATCCAGTCCCGTCAAGAATGCTATCTTTTCCAGTCTGTATCTGACCGTATTTTCATGCTGTGAGATCATTTTTGCCGTGAAGCTTATGCTGCATCCGGACAATACAAATTGAGTAAGTGTTTCAAGTAGGTTTGAGTTGTTCTCTGCATCGTGTTCGTTTATCGGCTCTAATATTTTTTTCTTAAAAGCCTGCATTTCTCTGCTTTTGGCGAAAGGGAAAATTATCTCATAAGAGCCTAAATCACTGTATCTGAGAAAAGGCTTACGAAGATTCCTGTTTAAAAGCGCAGAAAAATGGCTTTCTTTTATGCATTCTGAAAATTCTCCCAGACTGAAGTGGGGTCGGCTGACACCTATTGTGTAATTGGATGCGTCAGGAAAAATATCTTTAATAGCCTGAGAGACGACTTCTTCGTCAAAAATCAGGGGAGCGTCATCGCAGGAATAGAACAAAAAGGCCCCGTGTTTATAAAGACACATCGTGCTTGCAGGTGTAGAAAAACGGCTTCTGTCATACCTTTTAAAACAATCGAGGAAATCTGATTCACTAAAATAATCCCGGCTCATAAAATAGATTGCTATGTATTTTTCCTCAAACGATGGATTGATAAGTTTTGCATGATCTCTGATTTCATCTGCAGAAAGTTTTCGTGAGATTAGTATATTTATCTCATTTTGCATAAAGGTTATGTCTGCCATACGTTCTACATACCTGTTGACGTCATAAATTATCTTTTCGAAATATATATCCATCGAGTTGATCATTACAATTGGAAAATTCTTGGAGTCAGCATATCTCAGGGCTGATTCAGGTATTGGCAAATGAAAAACATTCCTTATAGCTAATCCGCTTGCGTCTTGTTTTAAAAGATGTTTGATACCTTCACCGATCATTGATATGTCCTC
This sequence comes from Minisyncoccota bacterium, assembly GCA_041651955.1. Lineage (GTDB taxonomy): Bacteria > Patescibacteriota > Minisyncoccia > Minisyncoccales > Minisyncoccaceae > UBA2558. Next base: position 1,230 of record JBAZIG010000248.1, read on the forward strand.
TTTTGCACAAAGAAAAGTGGTCAAGACAAGTTGATCTTTAAAAAGGCTGGTATGGAAATATTTATTTCTTAAAGAAATGTCAAGTTCATAGTCTAATATGCCAACATCCTTGACTATTCTTGAAAGCCCTCCTTTGCCTGCAACCAAAGAGACATTGGTTCCGTAGGTGTTCAAAAAATCAGAGATCATATAATACATTAAAACCAACCCTTCCTTGTATTTTTTTATAAAAATAAAAACATGCTCATTTGGATATTGAAAATAGAGCATGACTAATTATAACAAATATTAACTCTAATTGATCTTTAATTTTATTCCATTTTGCGAGGAAACGTCATGTTTATTTATTGAATTTTATAAAAAAATTAGTTTTAAATTGTAAATTTATACATCAAATACCCTTTGATTGCTTTGTTATATAACAATAAACTTTTAGTTGGAAGCACTGTCAGGCGTAGGAAAGGTGCGGAAAGAAGTATTCATCAACAGGAGGAGAAAAAATGAAATATGTAAGGATGTCTATCGAAAAAGAATCACCAGAGCAACTTGGATATGAAAAAATAAAAAACAACCTCACAGAGACTTCAGTTAGAGACAGGAATATAAGAGATCTTGGACTTGTGATCGACGACATGATCCTTCCTTATGGTGATCACCTCGGAGATCCCCGCCTCCGTGAAACTATTGCTCAGCAGTCCGGTTTAGACGATCCAAATGATGTGCTTGTTACTGCCGGTGCTGCTTCAGCTCTGTTTTTAGTTGCATCGTCTCTCTTGGAACCCGGCGACAAAATGATAGTCGCAAGACCAAATTATGGAACAAATATTGAAACGCCTCGTGCAATAGGTGCCGACATTAGCTATCTCGACCAGAAGTTTGAAGAAGGATTCAAAGTAGACATTGATAAGCTCAAATCAATGATAAAACCTGACACTAAGTACATTTCATTGACTAACCCTCACAACCCTACGGGAACGATGATGTCTCTTTCAGAGCTAAAAGAAGTAATTGAAATAGCTGAAAAACACGATGTCTGGCTTCTCATAGACGAAACATACAGAGATATGTTTAAGGATGAAGTCCTTCCTGTCGCAGCTTCTCTTTCTGACAAGGTAATATCCGTATCATCACTCTCTAAAACATATGGGATTCCCGGTATTCGAATAGGCTGGACTGTATGCCGGAATAAAAAGATAAACGATCTTCTTCTTTGTGCCAAAGAGCAGGTATGCATCGGAGGAAGTGTGGTTGATGAGTATATTGGCTATGTTGCTCTGTCTCAAAAAGTTGAATGGATAAAGCAGAATGATGCGACTATTGCTGATAGGTTTGCTGTTGTCAAAAAATGGATAGAGAGTGAAGAGAATATGGAATGGGTTGAGCCAAGAGCCGCCTGCACTTGTTTTCCGAGGATAAAACCGGAAGTAG
>JBAZIG010000249.1:0-2028 GCA_041651955.1 Minisyncoccota bacterium
ACTTTCGCGACGAAATATTTCTTGTTCGCTTAGTTCTAAAATATTCATTTCTATATATTTATTTTCTTTGTTTCATGTTGTAAGGAATACAAAAATACAAAATATCTTGCATTTAGGTTGATAGAAAGGTAAATATATGGGTTGAAGAGATATAAGTTACATTTCGACTACGCTAAGTGACCGAGTTAAAGTTAAAACAACGTTTTGGTTAAGAGTGATTGCTGAAGTAATGATTGCGGGTGTTCGTTTGAAATGTGAAATTACATATCTCTTAGATTGTTCTTATAGAACTTAGTATAGGGCAACGCTCTATTTAATAGATGGATAGCTTTCATCAAATCCTGTAAAGGCGGAAGATTTATATGAGTTCTATAATAAGATTGGTAATTGTAAATGTGTGCGAGTAAATTTATAATAATAAGCCAATAAGGTAGGATTGAGATGCATATCCCAGTTACTAAGGTTTGGGAATTGCAAAAATAAGGTTTTTTGAAATTGCAGAAATAGAAAATATTGCAGATAAACAGTTTAAAATTCGATTTAACCTTAGTAATTTACGCTTACTCTACTACACTAACCTTATTGGCTTATTTAACAGTCAGATGTTTTGAAGGTTGTGATATAAAATCAACACTTTTAAAACCAAACCCTAAATTTTTAGGTAATCGAAATTTTCATTTGCTTTAATAGCGTTCTGGTTGCTTTATTTACTTCAGAAGTAACAAATTCACCGGGATTAAACTTGATCTTTTTAATGGTCATCAAATGTTCTATAGCATCGTTGATAGAGTAATGATGAATGAGCATTTGTTTTTTGTTTAATGGAAGTTGTTTTCAGTATTTGGAACAACCTGTATATAATTTGCATGCTTATGTGATTTACGAACATCCATCCATTGAGAGACTCGGCTCTCTGGATGTGTGAACACTATGCATTGATAGTGTTTTTAAAATGGTCGAAAAGTTGTTTTATTTTTTCTCGGTTCTTGTATTATTGCGAAATTTATCAAGGATCTTAAATTGACTGTGCCGCACTAAAATGGACAAGTCTGGAGAAGAATATTCTGACATATTGTTATTAAAACGATGAACTATTTGTGTTGCTTCATCGCACGGATTTATTAATTCAACAGCTATATATTTTCCCTGCGACAAATAATCTTCGAACTGCATCATTGTACCGTCAGTAAAAGTTAAATTTAAGCCTTCAGAAACCGACCACTGAGGACTTTCTTTTAATCCAGAGTAAAGCATATCTCCTTTTAATTGTGCCGTATGTATGTACGGGTTTCCATATTCATCCGGTGAGGATGAAATATCTATTAAATCAGTCGTTTCATTAATTCCTCCTTTCCATACAATTAGATTATGCTCTAATATCATGTTAATAGGCTCCCCTATGTCTACTAAAATATAAGAGGTTGGATACATATACAGAAGAGTTGGATCTCTTTCAACTATTATGGAAGTATTTTGTTCGGAAATAACACGGATATCCGATGATACGCTCCAAGCAAGTGGTGTACCCGCAGGTAGGTTTTCGATAGTATAAGTAGCTTGGTCGCAAATGTTGGAGGGGCCGGAGATGGTGGGATTAACTACAAAGGTAATATTATTACCTGTCTCAGTAATAAATTGGATGTTTTTTCTAGTATTTGCACCAGCCCACGAACGTAAACTTGGCATAGTGTTAAATGTTAGAGAACGTCTGTTAAATGTACCTGGAAAAGGGCAACCTCCGCTATTAATATCTCCATATGAAGCTGGGGTATTGGTCGGATTTTGAGCTGCTGATGCACAAATTGGATAAAATCTTTGAGGGTGTGTTATATTATTATCTTGAGAATTTGGGTCAAATTGGCTATGAACGTGATAAACCAACATGCCATGCCCTGGTAATCCCATATCAAAACCGACAGGTTGCCTGTTTTCGATTATGAAGTACTCATTAGGGGTAGAAGTGTTTAACCTATAAAAAGAATTATTACTTGCGCTTGCGGGATTTAAAGTAATTAACGTGTTATCTGC
>JBAZIG010000249.1:2038-2637 GCA_041651955.1 Minisyncoccota bacterium
TTATCTGCCGGAAAGTTTTTTATTTCAGACCAACCAAAAATTTGAGATTTAGTGTAGGGATTGTGATGAGCAGGCCAATCTCCACCATTATTCCAATTTCCAATTGCCATTAAATCCCAACTACTTGTCCCAAGCCAAGTAATAAGATCTCTCGTATTTGTATCATAAAAATCTGGTGCGCCAAATACATGTCCCAATTCATGACAGGTAGTCCCTATAGCGGCTATTTTGCTTCCTGAACTCCATCTCAATTCGGAGGAGCAGGAATAAGCTGTAATCCTTTTACCATCATAAGAAACGTTTGATAATGTCCACTTATGTGGCCAAATTGACTCTGCAGGACCACCTGCCGATTCGGCATATCCGGCATAAATTACATGCACCGCATCTACCACTCCATCATTATCGCTGTCAAAATCAGCGTAGTTAACATCCGGATTGGCTTTTGCTAGAGCTTCTTTTATTAAGTCTTGAGGACGTATATCGTTTCCTCTTATGTTATTAATATTTCCTCCATAATAAACCATATTATAATTGGCAGTGTACGGTCCTACAACTGTAATATTTAAATTTAGCTGATTATACGAGTTTTCAAGATA
>JBAZIG010000250.1:0-2629 GCA_041651955.1 Minisyncoccota bacterium
GACAATGCTGTTCAGTTTTACTTTGTTGTTTGTATTTACTATAACCGTAGAATCTTTCTTTAAATCCTGGTACTTTATCAAATCATATGCACATAGCATTTTTTTATATGCCGTTGAATCTTTATCCCCGTAAGATTTTAGAAAGGTTTTTATTTCTTCTGTTGGTATATTTTTCTGTAAAATATTCCAAGTGATTTGATCTGGAACGTAAGAATACGCTATTCTGTAATCTCCTAAAATCTCTTGGATTGAGTAATGCTTGTAAAACTCTTTTTTTGATTTAAACCTTGAAATGGCATCATGTAATTTTTCCTTTTGTTGTTCTTTTAGTTTTTCACAAATTCTTATATTTTTATTTATTGTGCTAAAGCCATAAATTGGAAAGAACTGCGTTGTCTGTGGTGGCAAATGGTCAATAATGTTTAGCACCTTTTCATTTTGTGTTTCTATGATTTCAAAATAAAATTGAATTAATTCATTAAGTGACATGAATTCTAAATTGCTGTTTTTAGCTGGAGTTTCTGTTGTAACATTAAATAATTCTGGCTCACTCAACCGATTATGTTGTTTTCCATTTTGTGAAAATGATTGAATAACTCTCCATTCATTAGAATAGTACTCATTATTTACTGGTTTCCCATTTGCAGTGAAGCTTTGAAATATTAGTCTGTTAATCTCATCTTGTATCCGTAACGGGAAAATATTATATTCTATTTTGTCAAATTCATTATAGATAACTTTGTATCCCTGAAGATGAAGTTGTTCTCTGCATGAAATATTTTCGGTGAGGTGAGCTTTGAATTTTTTTACCCCATTCTCATAAAAGAAAATTCCGACAATCATTTCATTTTCAATGATTGTAAGAAATTCCAAATTGTTATTTTGATTATATCCATTCATGTATTCCTTGCCAATCTTACGTGAAAGTAAAGTCGAAACATATACTTTATTAATATGACCAGATTTGTAACATTGCAGCAGGTATCCATTTTTTTGACTTTTTCTAATTGGTAAAACGTAGTCGGCCTCTAATGGATGCTCGCTTAAAATATACGTTCCATTCTTAAACAAATTAAAGTATCTTAAAATCAAATCCGGATTGTTTATAAGTGGGTCTTTAGGTTCAACATCATCGGTGTTCGAGTTTTGTAATGATTGTTTAAAGTCTTCATTTCCGGAATTTTGGTAACTTTCCGTAGTGTCTTTATATTTACTGTTCTGGTCAATAGGATTTTCGTTTGTTTTAGTATTTATCTCAATTTGGATTTCATTATGTTTCTGCTTTTTCAAGTCATGTTCTTTAAACATCTCCCAAAGTGGCTCCAAAGCTTTTTCTCTATTTGAATAATATTCACCCCCTCGAATCCTATAGAATTGCCAACCGCAACGTTCCAAAACTTTTTGGCGCATCATATCATCCTGATATTTTTCTGCTCCGTGCCATTTATCACCATCGCATTCAATTGCAATTTTTGTCCCGTCAGGGAAAAAGGCAACTAAATCAATTCGGTATTTCCCTTTTGCAACTTCATATTGTGGTTTTACACTGTATCCTTTATTTACTATATCATTAAAAACGTCAACTTCAAACCAGCTATCAAATGGTTCGGGTTGGTTTCCAATAGTTCTTTCAATTGGAAGTGGGGTGGGAGGTGTTGTTGGTTGATAATTAGTGAAATGGTCTAATAGCTTATATCTTAAATCATTCGAATTGCTTAAATCTTCAGACAAAATGGAATGAAATAACCAGATTTGTTCAATCGCACGACTCACTGCAACGTTAAAACGTCTTTCATCTTCGGGGCGTGTTAAGGCACTTCTGTTATGATTATGTGCAGTGACCAAACTCAAAATGATGATGTCCCTTTCATCACCCTGAAAACTTGCCGAGTTACCGCATATTATATTACGCTCTTTAAACTCTGATTCTCCGATTTTTTTGACCAGTAAATTTTCAATTAAAGAACTTTGAGCATTCCCCTGTAAGCATATTACTCCAATCGATTTCCCTTTATATCTTTCATCGTTTACTAATTCGTAAATCTTATTGGTTATTTCAATCGCTTCCTGTTCATTTCGAATACTTGCACCTTGTCCTTCAACATATCCATTTTGACAATAAACATGCATCAACGGTTCCAACCTGTTTTCTGAATATTGCTTCAATGGATAAAGACCTTTTCCATCGGGAGCATAAAATAATTTGTTAGAAAACTCAATTATTTCAGGCATACAACGAAAATGTTCCCTTAATACTGTGATTCCCTGACAGAATCTCTTTGCATGGTCGAAGAAACTATATTCAATTCCGTAAAAATTTTTAAAAGGAATTCCTTGGAGATGCTTGTCTATAAAAGGAGTCATTGCGTTTGCGTCTACTCCCACATATTCAGGTGAAGTTTGTTTATCGTCTCCAACTATGATAATATTTTTTGAAATGTACAGTAAAAAAATTGCATCTGGACCAAGTTGACTTGCTTCATCAATTATGACATAATCATAAATGCCTTTTTCCGGTTTGATAGTTTCAGTTACTTTATATAGAGGCATAATCCAGCAAGGAACAGAGGTCTTGCAATGTTCCATCTCTTCCTGTGCTATTTTCCTAAATTTCAAAGCTCTTTTGCCT
>JBAZIG010000251.1:0-2628 GCA_041651955.1 Minisyncoccota bacterium
GACTACCAGTGCAAAAATCCCTGGAACAATTTGGGCAGACGATCAGGAGGGTAAAAGACATCCAATGCGTGAGTTTGAGGCAGGAGGAGCCAATTATTTCTCAACAAATGTGATTGCTTCCAAGAATTTCATTGACTACTTGAATCTCAATGATGATCCTCGCCTGGCAACCCTTTTCTCCGGCACAAAAGGAGCATTTTTCGGTGACTTTGATTCAAAAGAAGATACGGATAACAATGGAACGACGGACGATAAGGAGACCTATGCAAAAGTTCGTTTCTCGGGAAATATGGACATCATGTTGATGTCAGAATGGGAGGTGAACTTTTATTTGGCCGAAGTTTTTGCACGTGCCACACAAGATATAAAAGCCAAAGATTATTATGAGAAAGGCGTAAGGGCATCTTTACTTCAACATGGCATTACAGAGGAAGATATTATTAATGCTTCCGGGTATGCTGCTTGGCAAGGTGGCTCAACGGATACTAAATTATATCAGATTGCAATGCAGCGATGGGTAGCCCATGCTAATTACCAGCATATAGAATCTTTTCTGGAAAGGAATCGTACCAAATATCCTAGGGTCAATGAGATCGATATTGAAGCAGATAGAAATGCCGCGTTTACAAATTTCCCCGCAGGTGATCTTACAATATCAGTGAAGGGTAGAGCTTTGCTAAACGGAAATTTACCAGCTTCACCGCTGTATCCGGATTCCTATGTCTTCCGAAATGCTAATGCTCCTGCGCAGAAAGCAAATGTGGGAACAAAAGTTTGGTGGAATCTAAAAAGTGGTAAATAGTATTTACAACAAACTTAATTAAAGAAAATATGAAAATATATAAATATAGTTTGCTAATTCTTTCCCTTTTCATGTTCTTTTCGTGTGAAAAGGAAACTGAAGGGATTTCAAGAGTCACTGAATATGCCACTTTTGAGATGGAAGGGGATAACTTTATGTTTGTCCTGGCTAACTCTACATTTACAGATCCTGGAGTTAAGGCATATGAAGGGGAAACGGAGATTGATGTTGAGGTGAGTGGTACGGTTAATACTGCAGTTCCTGATGTATATACCATACAGTATTCTGCAAAGAATTCTGATGGTTTTCCGGTGTCAGTTGTAAGAAATGTTGCCGTTGTGGCCGCAATGCCATCAAATGACTTGTCAGGCAGCTATCAGATAGTACATGCATCTCGCACTAATAAAATGACGATTACGAAAAAAGATGGACTTGTAGGGTATGATCGCGCATCTGACAGTTGGTGGCAAGCATATCCTATTCCACTTGATTTCGTGGATCTTGGTAATGGAACTATCAAAATATTAACGGGTTCTTCTCCTTACGGAGGACATAATGGGACAGGAGAAATCTTAACTGGGGGACAGATTACATTTGTCGTCACTCTAACTGACCAGGGGCCACTGACATTTTCAACAACTTATCAATTACAATAATTAAAATGAGAAAAGAAATGAAGAAAGTAATATATTTCTTGTCAGTTTTCACCCTTCTTACATTTACATCATGTATGGAAGAATTGGATAACTGGGAAAGTGAAACATTTGAATATTCTGGCAGATTTGACTTCAAGCTCATGAGCGAAGATATGTCTGAAACTATTGTAGATCATGACGGATACGAAATGCAAATCTACAATACAGTGGATAATGTTGAAAATGTTGTTTGGCTAGATGATCATGGAGATATCTTTCCTTTGAAATGTATATTCGAATTAACAGGAAATGCATCATCATTTAAATCTTCTACGGTTGATTTTAGTCAATTGAAAAACAATATTTATTCAACTGATGAACTTCCTTCACCTTCCCCAACTGCTTCCGGACAGACTGTTGATGTGGAAGAGCAATGGTATATTAGAGCTGCAATTTTAGATGGGAAGATCATACCCGGTGCGGCAACAACTCCTGGCGGTAACAAAGCTGACAGCTTATATATCAAAATAAAGCTATTTAGTGGAACTGCTACATATGAGAGTTTTGAAGTAGCTGAGTCGGTATGGCAAGATCCTGAAATCCCTGAATTTAAGTGGAAATTTAAATCTGCTGTACATGATCCGGATTTAGATGAAACCTATGTGGTAGCAGGATACAGGTATACAGGGTACCCTGAAGATTAATTTTTTATAAGAAGGTGTGTTAAAAATGGCTCATCCTTTTTACATGCATAATGGTCGAACTTGGAAAAGTTCGGCCTTTGCATTATTTTTCTAAATTTTTTAGAAACTTTAGGTATTCAAAATTTCATATGATAATTTCTGTACATCTCGACTTTGCGGAAAATTGAGCATGCGAAGCCCGGCTACTACTTTAAAAGAAAATATGCAAAAAGTTATTTTTTTTAAATAAAGAGTGTATATTTGTGTATGGGAGCTTATTGTTACCTGTGTAGAATTTGAAACATAGCTGTTTAAAAGAAGAGCTATACCTGTTGACCCAAATTGTCAAGCGATTGAGCCATCTTTCGCTATATCTTACTATAGAATTTAATGAAGATAAAAGAACATATATAATGTGAACAAACTAAATGACGAGTTTATGAAAAGAAAACTAATGATGTTTTTATCCCTTTTCTTTCTGGGAATCGGGATTATTACTGCTCAGACA
>JBAZIG010000252.1:0-2626 GCA_041651955.1 Minisyncoccota bacterium
CGCGGGCCTGCTTTAATACAATTCCTTTATCAATCAAATGTGTGCGGCTTTCACTTTTCATGAAATCACTCATAAAGATTTCATCCCCGGTAAGTTTGCCTCCTTTGGGATAAAACCAAGAAAACGGTACTTGGAAAGAACGTTGGTTATTGTATAATATATGGGCATCGCCAAATCTTACTTTACCACTGTGGAAAATATCGTAATTCTGCGTTTCATTCTCTGTGTTGTTATACAACTCAGAAGCGAGTATCCCTAAAAAATTTGAACCCGGAATAAAGTTCAGCGAACGGTGTTCACCTTCAGTGGCAGTTTGTGCACTGATAACAATATCGGTCATTAGAGAACATTTAAAATTTAGCCGTCTACATATAATATCTGACTGTTTCATAATAGGCCTCCTTCCCTATTTTCGTCAACAAAAAACCGGCATCTGCCAAAACCCCGATTTCTTTTATTCCCAAGCCTTTTTATCATTTTCATACATGCTTCGATTTGTGAAAGATATGCCTTTGGAATATTCATTATCTTACCATTCAGGGTTAAGGGGATGGTAACCTGCATAGAGTGGAGGGAATTTTCGTCAGTAGTTCCCGTTTCTTCCATTATCCGATTGAAAGGGATATTCCGGTATAGTTTTGAGATCTCGTTGGGTTTTCCTTTTAAGTAATTAATTTCAATAGCAGGCAAATTTGCGTTTGAATAGTGAAAAACATTCTTAGAAACTGGATCTTTACTATCTGATTTCGACCCAAAACAGGATTTAACAAATTCACTAAACCCGTCTGTATCTTCAAACAAATCATAAGCGGCTTCTTTCAGCAGTCCTTTTATGGTTCTCCCGGGAATAATTGGCAAACCGTATTTGTCCTTTTTTACCAGTTTATCACTATCAGGTCCTGAAGACTGCCCGCTCCCACAGTGCCAATCTGAAAATAATGTGATCGTATAATGAATATCGGCCATTTCTTAATTTTTTTAATGGTTTAAAGAATCAATAGTGATTGCGTCGTAAAGAGACGTTTTGACAAGAGGGCTGTTATCAATACTTCGTATCTTCATACTGTCAAGTAATGTTTGAAGCTTCAGTGTATCAACGATATTTGTCATACTTTTCTCATTCAAAATTTGGATGATCCTTTTCAAATCTTCTTTAGCCAGATGTTTGTTAACATAGCAGGTATATATCCATTCTCGAAGTTTTGAAGTAGGAGTGTTTTCGTTTTTCAAACAATCTGTCATTCTTGACAAATCATCAATGGTAGTTGTATTTTCAATATTGTCGGAAATATAATAGGGTCCACCACAAAAATTAATCCCAGAGGATGAAGCGGTTAACTCGCGTGTTATGATGTCATCCTTATAATCGCCAACAAACGAAGAAAGTATTCTATGAAAGGCAAGGCATGATGGGACTAGATTATTGTTTATTTTTTTTGCTTCATTTTTTGAAAACCCACACAAATCCTCAGCCAGTTTTACTCCGTAATGGAAAGGGTAGCTGGATTTTAAAAAGGCAATCCCGGCACAGGCTGTAACGGTAGGTACATTATTAAATTCAGCTTCAAATATTCTGCTTGATTCTTCCGCAAATGCTTTTAGATAGCTTTTTGTTAATTCAAGCGCATATTGAGCATTACAAATAACTGTAAAATCATCACCTCCAATGATTACCGGACGAAACGGAATTGTTTTTCCTTTAAATTCTTTATAAAAAGTATTCTTAATTGCTTTTTTTGCCGCATTCAAGGTGATGTCGTTTATAGCAGATGAAAATTTTTTGTTCAACTCTATTGGTTCTTGTTCTAAATTGCTCTCGTTCAAATCACGAATCACCTTTCCCATATTATTTCCATCGGCATGGATTATTGCCACATATTGCTTTTTACCTGCAATATCATCAATAAGATTACTAAAAATATATTGATCGTTAATCTCGAGTTTATTTAATAATAATTCTGTCTTCGTTTTATAGGTTTGTTGCTTTAAAAATGAAGCTTTGTCCATGACTTCATTTTTGTTAACAATTGTGCCTGGCATTCCAGTTCTAGGTACGCGTAACATGATCCTTAAACCTGTTTCAGTTTGGGGTGTTGCTTTATTGCGTTGGATCCTGAGCCGCTTTTCTAATTCTTTAAGATTTTCACTAGACGGTTTATCTCCTTGTACCTCGACAACCGCTTGGTTAAAAGATATGCCGGGTGCTTTGCTGTAAACATTTTTGGGGAATGTGCGGACTATCTTTTGGCAATGTTCTTTTTCATCAAAAATAAACTTGATTATACCTGCAGCTGACACGATCAGATTCTTTTCATACGTATCCTCATTAACTCCTTGTGCATTTACCTGTTCTTTGAACAGGGAAGTACAAATTTGTTCAACGATCTCGCTGCCGCCAATAATTTCTGTTAATCGACCGGTTCGAAAAATGAATTGCTGAACCGATTTAACATTGGCTCCGTAAAGGTATTTCGTCATAGTCGTTCATGTTTTAAGTTTTTCTATACACTGCAACATCTAAATCTTTTTTTTACACAATTATCTTGTGATTAAAAAAATGGCCGAAATTATATCAGTGAGTGACTTGGGTGGTTAAAATTACTAATATTTCTTTATTCTTCAATAA
>JBAZIG010000253.1:0-2623 GCA_041651955.1 Minisyncoccota bacterium
CTGCCGCATCTCCAGGTGTAAAAACAGTGAGTTTTGTTACCTCATTCAACTCCTTTGCAGAAACTGTTCGAATAGATGCACTTGCTTTTGTGACAGGTACTGCTGGATATAACGTAACAGAAAAAAGGGGAACTATATACTATAATGACGATGGTGTTTCTAAGCTCGTACCACATGCCAGCGATGCAGACCTTACTGCTTCTATTGGATATATCGGCATTCCAGCAGAAGATGGTAAATATGTATGGGGATATCCTATTAGTGCTAATTTAAGTGATTATGTTCTTATTTCATTAAGGAAACAGAAGACACCAACACTTGCAGAAATTTTTACTAATGGTGATTATAAAATTGAAGACTTGCAAGATAACGCTACAGTGACACTTAATCATACTTCAAATATTGCAAAAGGAACTATCACTTACGGAACAAACAGTGATTTTGTACCGTTGGAAGCACAGCTTACTTTGACTTCTAATACAGGTACTCCTTTGACGCTTCCTTTGACACTCTCTGCTGATGGTGTTTATGAGTATACTTATCCTCGGAATGAGAGTAACACCGGGCTTGTAACAATTTCATATAATGTAATAACTGACAGCAAAATGAGCGAACTCTATTCAGTTAGTGTGCCGTATAGTGATTTGCGTGTAGGAAATCCAATTCACTTGGAGCATATATCCAACAATGTGAAAGGGATTATCACCTATGGTCCCAACTATTCTCCTATACCACAAGGGAGCCAAATTAGTATACCCAATTTCCCTGCCCAATTCGAATTCAAAATACTAAACTATAGTGATTATGAACTTACTTATCCCGATGGTGCAATATTTCCTCCAGAGACCACCTTGTATACTTTCTCTTTTAATAAAGATAATGTTAACTACGAGGCTAAAGTAACACTCAATTATTTGAAAGAGGGAAAACGCATTCATCTTAATGACTTAACAACCAATCCTCAAAATAATGATGTTTACTTTTTCGGTACGATTCATTACCAAAAAGATGGGGTGAAATATGTGGTAGAGAAAGGAAAAGGTGAGCTTACAATAGATATTAATCCAACAGATAACCTTAAGAGTATTATTATTGTTGAAGATGGTTTGTATAAGTTGGAATTTAATAGAGTTCAGAGCGATCAAAAAAAGTTCTCTTTTATATATAAACTTGATGGTATAACATATCAATTAGAAGTAAGGTATTTTGAATTAAAAAATAATCCGAATATCGTTGTTAAGTGATAAGAGAAAAAAATAGAAATAGGCATTTAATATAAAACAAAATAATCACCTATGTGATTAAGAATTTAACCGACAAATCTAATATGTTTTTAAATGTTGGAGAGGCTGTACAAAGTGATTTGTATGGCCTCTCTTTTTTTGTCCCTGTCATGCTGAACGAATGTGAAGCATCCCTACGTTCCTTTATGTCATGCTGAACGGAGTGAAGCATCTGTTCAAACTTCTGCAGATTCCTCACCACGGTCATAATGACACCACTCTTCGCTCTATCCGCGCTCATTCGTGTTCTATTTTTATAGAGTATTCACCACCCTCCAACAACCTCAAGATAAAATCTGCAAAATCTGTCTTATTATAAAATACCGCCGGGTGTTTTAAATAATCCATCTATTTGAATTGGACAATCAATAAACAGAGCCATCCCTATTATTATCCGAGAAATAGTTGAAAAGTAAATATATCTGAGAAAATCTGAGAAAATTTGTGGTTATCCTTAAAACACAATATGTGTGAAAGATGTAACTTTTATCAAGAAAGATGTAAAACTTCTGCAATTATGATAGTTATCTTTCATTCTCATATGTGCTTTATAATACTAATGCAAATAATTTAGAAATATTTACAACCAAATTAATTACGGTCATAAGGCCAAATATACAAATTTTTTAAAAACAAAATTCAAATGAAAAAAAATTTCAACTGTTTTACATTAGCAATTGTTGCTCTTCTTATTGTAGGGTTTGCAAGTTGCTCGAACGACGACGAACCAGCGGTTGACAACCCTGCAGAGACCATAAGTGTGTTTCTGAAAATTAGTAATGTACCAAGCACGCGTGCTGAGGTGCCAACTCAAACAGCCGAGCCTGTAGTATTTAATTCAGGACATCTTTATTTTACAGATGGAACTAATATCATTAGATATTACTCAATAGGTGCAGATGAAGGTGCAGATTTTACAGTAGCTGATTTGACTGGTGGTAAGAATATAACAAATTTACCCAGTACAGTAACTCATGCACATGTTGTAGGTAATACTGCTGTTGATCCAGCGACAACTATTTCAGGAGTTAAAGCACAAGTGCTTCAAGTAGAGTCACAGGGCACCATTAGTAATGTGAATCTATATGGAGAAAGCACGATTGCTACAAACGCAGTTACAGTGAAGATTTCTCCTACAGTAGCACGTATCGAATTGACTGATATGACAGCTACAGGTAGAATCACAGGTTTTGAGGTAGAAGGTATCTTTATAGATAACTATTTTTCTCAGGCTGTAATTGGCGGTTCAGTAGATAATGCAAGCCTTGTTCCTATAAGCACAACAGCTGCTGATTATATGGAGTCAACAAAATATCCTGCTATACTTAATCCTTCAATTT
>JBAZIG010000254.1:0-2621 GCA_041651955.1 Minisyncoccota bacterium
ATGATAGCATCAATGGAAATCGACTTAGTTTCTCGCGTTACATCTTTTCCCGTGTTATTAGTTTTAAAGGTGTGGAGTGTTTGCGATTGCTTTTTAAAACGCATAACCGCAAGTTCCGTATTCCATAATAAAGATTCAAAACCCACACCCGCTTTCACGGTTCCCACCCAACGTGATTTGGCGTCTTCTTTCAGTCGAATGTTGATAGCTGGATTTTGTGAAAATGAAATATCTTCCAATGCTCTTATCGGTTGGTGATTTTCCATAACTTCCACACTGCCCACATCTTTCTGATGGATGTTTGTGGTGGCAATGCCGTATCGTCCGCCCAACATATCTTTGCCCTCTATATAAAACTTATTAATGGCAACGCCATTGTATTTGATGGCTCCACTCTTTTCCACTTCTATTCCGGGCATCTTTTTCAGTACATCGGCAAGCGACTTGTCTTGTGCATCGGCAAATTTTGAGACTATGTAGGTAATGGTATCGCCTCGCTGGTGAATGCTGGGTGCATGAACAATTACTTCTTTCAATTCGGTTGCTTTCTCAGATAAACTGATATTATAAACCGTTTGATCAGCTTTCAAAGGAACTGTCCTTGGCGCAAATCCCATCATCGAAAAATGCAGCTCATAGTTTTGAGGCGATGTGTTGAGTTTTACTGTAAAACCACCCGCTACTGATGTTTGTGTAAACTGAACAACTTTGGTTGTGCCCGCTGGACGAATGGTTACTAAAACTCCACTCATCGTTTCCCCAGTAGCTTTATCGGTAACGGTTCCTGACAATTCAATTGATTGAGCATAAGTAATGCTCAATGATAGAAGCAAAAGTAGCGAAGCAAGAATTAATTTTACTTTCATATTTACATAGTAACTTTCAATAAAACATTCACGTTTGTCAAAAGAAAAGGGATATCTTTAATTGAATATTCTTGAGGTAAAGTACGATTATTTATCCAGACTGTAGGAACTTTATTAGTTTTCAACATGCCATTGTTTTTAACATGCTGAGCAAAAAAACGAATACTCTCTTTAGAAATTGATTTAATTGCATGCTCCTTTGAAAAAGACTCAAAATTTTGCTCTTTAAACCAGTCTTTAATAATACTTAGTTTAACCTTGCTTGAGTCTCCTTTGAAGTATAGTTCAGCCAGACTAAGTTGAATTTTATTAATTTCAGCATATTCTGATGAGGTCACACCATCTAATCTTATATGCCATTGTATCAGTTGAGGATAACGTTCTATCAATTCAATTATTTCGTTTGCAGTTTTTTTGCAAGGAATACAAAAAGGACTTAATAAAGTTGTAATAGTTATGGCAGATTCTTTTTCTCCAATGATAAAGGAATCATCTTTGGGAAGAGAAGAGAAAGCTTCGTGTCCAAAAAGAGAAGCAAATATAATAGGGTTTCGCTTTAGTTTTAATTGAGATTTGATAGTGTTAAATAATTTATAACTATTCTTACTTGATTGTTTTATCCATTGAAGTGCTATAAGACTACTTATAAAAGAAAACAACATTAATATAATGGATGAATGTAAAGCTGTGAAATTAAGTTTTGTTTGGCCATAAAACAAAAAAAGAATATTCTCTAACAAAATAATTCCCATTACACTTAAACATAAAGGACACCATTTCTTTACTACAAATCTTTGATAAAACACAGAGAACAGAATAAAGGGAATGCAACAAGCAGAAATATAAAATATAATTGTTACTATATGATACAACAAACCTGAAAACACACCCAAAATCAGAGAAATTATTCCCATAACAAAATAAACGCAACCTAAATCTGCTAAAGTAACCAAATTAAATAACTGAGAGACATTAGAGTTTATAACTTTATCACAATCAAAAGAATCCCTTTTATGACAAAAAGCATCGAAAACAGAATGTGTACTACCTATTTCATGCCTAACTAGAACAATAGATAGCCACAGTCCTATAAATTTTAATATTAATAATCCTATAGCATAAAACAAAAGGGTTAAGCTTTGTGCGTTTTCAAACCCATAAAACAATGTACAACAAATTGAGAAGGCTATAAAAAGCCACACTGGAGATATGTTTGTAGTAAACTTTTTTTTGTTGTGAATACTTTTTTTGTTATTAATAGATATAATAATAATGCCCGTCCATTTGTTGCAAAATTCATTCAACGAACATTCGATATTTCTATATATAGTTGCATCATAATAATTTACTTTGTCATCTGACATTTTATTAAGTAGAACAAATTTGTCCATTTCTGCTTTAAAATGAACAATAGCAGGTATTTCAGCCTTCAATTTCGTAAAATCTGCCCGATAAGCCGCAGTTTTTAATCCAAAGTAGTTGCAAGATTCAACAATTGATAATACTGATGGATATGAGGGTGCAGATTGCAAAACCATTTCCAACTCTTTTTCTTGGAACTTGACGCCCATTAACTTCAGGTAACGAGAAAGTAGAGAAGTAAGGTAAGAGTTTTGTTGCATAATCTATTTATAATCCAGCTCCAACAAATCATAGCGCATAATCTTGGGTGGATTTCCGCCACTCAGATCAATGCCGGTTTCCATTTCAATGTAGCTACCCATATCCATCAAATATCTTTTTTTAGCTTTCAGG
>JBAZIG010000255.1:0-2620 GCA_041651955.1 Minisyncoccota bacterium
GTCCGATTTTGAATATGCCTTTTATACAGCAGTAGCCAACAACGACAGTGCCCGGGAACTGATGCAACAGGATAAGCTTCGGGAGCTGGCTGTTGTATTAACTGAAACCATACGGCAAAACGCTACCATAGACTGGACCATCAAGGAAAGCGTAAAGGCAAAATTAAGAGTGTCCGTAAAGCGTCTTTTACGCAAATACGGCTATCCCCCGGACATGCAAAAACTGGCCACCGACACCGTCCTGAAACAAGCAGAAATGATAGCGCTGGAGTTGACAGGTGTACTTGCCCCCTGAGTAACGGGAAAACATTATAAAACAATTGAGTAATAGTTCATTTCGTAATTATGACAAAAGAAAAAAGAACATATACACCTGGATTTAAATGACCAATGAGTATGAGTGTTACACTGTAACATTGGCAAGAAGCCATTACGGAGCGGAAAAAGAATGACCGATGCCACGGCTTAAACCTCAGCTTTATGCAAGATTTTGTTGAGATATCTTATAATAATTCGTTTTCTGAAATCAAAGTCAAACCGACTGAAAGATGTATTTCTTGCTGTTTTGCTGGCCTTTCAAGCTAAAGATTGCAGAGTTACTAATCCCGGAATTGCGTAATAATGATTAATTTAGAGGCAGACTTACTGAGAGGATGGGTATAATACAACTCTATGCTATATTGAACTTTTAAATGTTAGAATGTACTAGTGAAATAAAATATATGAAAAAATTTGATTTAAATATTGAAAAGATACTAGAGAATTGGGATATACATCATGCAATTCGTGAAATTATTGCCAATGCGCTAGATGAGCAAATTATATCCAATTCTCAAGAAATTAAAATATTTAACGAAGATAATGAATGGCACATTAGAGACTATGGACGTGGTATTACTTATGAACATTTTACTCAAAACGAGAATAAGGAAAAACTAAACCGGGAGGGGGTAATTGGTAAATTTGGAATTGGTCTGAAAGATGCATTGGCTACTTTTGACAGGAAAGATGTTGACGTAAAAATTATTTCAAAACATGGTGAATTTACTATTGGAAAGTCCACAAAAGAAGGTTTTGACGAAATAACGACTTTACATATATTTATTAGTCCACCACAAAATACAGCATTTGTCGGTACTGAATTTGTCCTATCCAATATTAATGACTCAGATATTGACAAAGCAAAAGAAATGTTTCTTGTATTTTCTCATGAGAGAGAGATTGAAAAAACACAGTACGGAATGGTTCTTCAAAAGGATTCAAATCGTGCGAATATTTATATTAATGGAGTTAAAGTTTCCACTGAGGATAATTTTTTATTCAGCTATAATATTACTAGTATCAATTCTTCAATTAAAAAAGCCTTAAATAGGGAAAGAACGAATGTTGGAAGAAGTGCATATACAGAAAGAGTAAAATCCATTCTTCTTTCATGCAACTCTTGGGAAGTTGCAAATTTATTAATTTCCGATTTAGGTAATTATGCAACAGGTAATAAGCATGATGAATTAAATTGGATCGATGTTCAAGAACATGCTACAAAAATATATAGTAAAATTGAAAGGGTTGTTTTTGTCACCTCAAATGATATTGAAAAATCATCAAATATTATCGAAGAGGCAAAAGAAACAGGTCATAAATTATTTGTAATTCCAGAAAACCTCAAAGAAAAAGTACATGGTACCGTTACTAATAATACAACTCTTATATCTGAAGCTGAAGTTGAAAATAATCCAGAAATATTGTCTAGTATAAAAGAATCTGGTCAACATTTTATTATCGTTCCAGATGAAATCAAGGAGAAAGCTGAAGAGATTGAAGTTGAAACTGGAAATACTGTAAGAGATTTTGATCATTATATTGAACAAAGAAATCAAAACTTTGAATTTAGCTTTATTACACCAACACAACTCTCATATAATGAATTAAATAACTATCAACTCATTGAAAAAATTTATTCAATAATTGGAGGTAAACCGAATAACGTAAATCAAGTTTTAATATCTGAAACCATGCAAAGAGACGCATATTCATTTTCTCCAGCAGAAGGTTTATTTCAGGGTCTTGAAAAAAGAATTATTATTAAGCGCAGTGTTCTTTCTAATCGTCAAAGGTTTATAGCTGTTTTATTACATGAAATAGCACATGCAATTAGTGGCGCTTCAGATTCTTCATGTGAATTTGAAAATGAGTTAACAAGATTGCTTGGAGTATTTGGAGAGAAATCACTATCAAAAGGGATTTTGAATTTATTCAAATAATTAGTAGGCTGTCCGGGATTTGTGTAAATGAAAATTGAGTTTAATAATTTAGTGGATAGAGTCGATTGGCAGTAGGGAGATGGTATAACGTTTCGTTATACCATTGGCAGATAAAGTGTAATTTTAACATCAACTTGCACAACATCATGTAAACTCCACTGGAGTTGGCCTAACTTTTACAAAAATCGTACGAATTTAAGTCTGTTTGATTTACAAAGTCATTATATCACCGTTTGTTTATATTAATGTATATTTGCGGTAATTATTACCGCTATGGCAACAAAAATTAAACTAATCCTTCAGAAGGTACCACGTAATGCCGTGTTATTTTCTTCCTGGCTTTCAAAAAACGGAATAGA
>JBAZIG010000256.1:0-2599 GCA_041651955.1 Minisyncoccota bacterium
CAGTTATTTAATAGTTGTGTATTTCGGTCTGATAGTGCCACTCTTTTCGGTCAAACCGTGCCACTATAATTCATAGTTTTTACCTATTTGAAAGATCATTGGCAAAGTTAATAATTTTATTCAGTTGTACTTATTTTTCCTTTCCTAAGGGACTCACCTTTAAGTATTATTCTGTGTGATGAGTTTACTATCCTGTCCAGGACAGCATCTGCTATTGTTTGCTCCCCAATCAGATCATACCAGGCTGATACCGGTATTTGTGAGGATAATATAGTTGATGCCTGATTATGCCTCTCGTCAATAATATCCAGTAATATCTCCCTGGATTGATTGTCAAAGGCATGCAGCCCAAAGTCGTCTAAGATAAGTATATCTGTTTTTATTAGTTTTGACAGCTCCTTCAGGTAAGTGCCGTCTATTTTACTGAGTTTGAGTCTGCCGATAAGTTTGGCGGTGTTTGCATATAACACTTTGTATTCCATTAAACAGGACTGATATCCCAAAGCTTGAGCAAGATAGCTTTTGCCCGTACCGGATGCTCCAGTTATTATGATGTTTTCTTTTCGTTTAATAAAGTCCAGAGTGGCCAGACGGGTAAACATGTTTTTATCCAGATTGCGTTGCTGATTGTATTCAACATCCGCTACACTGGCCTGTTCTCTGAAGCCGGCCTGTTTGATAAGACGCTCTATTTTATTATTCAATCGTTCTTCCCATTGATGATCTGTAAGCAATGCAAGGTATTCATCAGCTGTGACATTCTCTATCCTGTTGTCCTTGATATGCTGATAATGCAATGAAGCCATCGCTCCGAGCCTCATTTGTTTTAATCTTTCGACTGTTTGATTGTTGTTCATTATTATAGGTTTATAATTAACTAATTTGCTTAACTGTAGGATGATGCTCCCCTTATATTATGATGCAGCGGTATGTGCGACTGTGCACTATCGGATTCATTATATGAGATTAATGCTTTATCCATGTTATTCTTCAGGATGTTTTTGATTCGGGTATATGATGGTATCCCGGCATTTAAAGCCATTTTACAGGCCCTGTTTAATCTTTCTGAGCCATATGCTTTATGGAGTTGTAAAAGACCGGTTACACGCTTGTAACCAATCTCGGGATAATCTACAGATGCAAGTATATGTTCTACACAGCTGACAACATGCTCACCATGCGCTGCAGCTTTATTCTTAAAGTAATCCGGATTCCAACCCAGGTATGATTGATGCGTACTGCTCAGGTGATCTGAGTTAGTGTTATAGCTGCCTGTTGAGTGATTCCTTTGATGTATGGCTATGCGCTGATGATTGTAGTAAACCTCTATATGTTTCTGTGTATAATGTATTTGCGTTTGTTTGCCTATATAGCGGTATGGTACACTATAATAACTCTTATCGGGTGAAAAATATACATATCCCATTTTCTGAACCTTTGCCCTGCGGTACTCTTTTATCTCGTACTGCTCGCCGGGTAATGGCTTCAGATAGCCTCGCTCTATTGTCTGGAACAGTTCCAGTCTGCTGGCCTCTTTACGCTTAAAGAGCAGTTTGTTGTATTCTGTAAGCAATCGCCTGATCTCCCTGTTGAGCTCTTCTATCGAGAAGAATGTCATTTCTCGAAGAGGGTAATAGATTCTTTGATAAGTAAGGTGTACAGCATTTTCTACTAATGCTTTATCCTGTGGAGCATACACTCTTGTGGGGTTAATAACACAACCGTAATAACTGGCAAAGTCTTTGAAGCAGCGGTTAATAACTGCTTCATGTTTGCTGGCTCTTGTAACGGCAGACTTTAGATTGTCAGATACGATTGCCTTTGGAACACCGCCATAAAAGTGTAATGCGTTTTTACAGCAACTTATAAAATCATTACGGTTCTGTGTGGCACAGGCTTCAACATAAGTATATTGACTACAGGGTAAAATTGATACGAAGACTTCAATCTGTTTGATCTCACCCGTATCTTTATCTACTATCTCAAGCCTTTTACCGGCAAAGTCAACGAACATCTCATGGCCTGCAATATGCTCAAGCTTCATTGAACCTTTTACTTTACTGTTTTTACGGTGGAAGTGCTCCAAGAACTGAGTGTAGCTGTAGGGGTTGCTTACATTATTTACATACTCATTATAATGGTACTGAAAAGTAAAACCGGGATGACTCCGGGCTGCTTTGATGCGCTCAATATAGCACATTAAATCATCATGCCGGGAAGTGTCGATAGTAGTTTTACCGGTGAAGAGTTCGTTTAAACGAGTCTCTTCAAAGTTTAAAAGCTCGCCAATGCTGTAACCACTTGATTTAAACTGTTGTACATAGCTGTTAACGGTATTACGAGATATACCAAGTGTAGCACCAATCTTGCGGTTACTAAAACCGTCTTTGATTAAGACTAAAATTTGTTTTATATCCATAGGATCAAGTTTATTTGCCATACCGCATCCCTTTTTTAGGGACAAGATAACTTGATCTTTTCAAAGTGGCACAAATCGAACCGTAAAAAGTGGCACGGTTTGAACCGAAAAAGGTGGCACACATAGACCGAAATCACTGGCACAAATCAAACCGTTTTATCCAGTTGTACTTATACCCTT
>JBAZIG010000257.1:0-2596 GCA_041651955.1 Minisyncoccota bacterium
AATAAATTGTATTACAATGAGATTAACAAGTGGCCGTAGAAAAGACGACAGAACCTTTCAGCCAATATCTGCATGGCTACTCCAAATGGGGAAGGCGGTGCTTATGAAGTTTCCAGGGTGGGTAGGTGGCCTTTTTGTGAGTTATTAGCTTTGAGTGCTTTAAATCTGAGACTTTGGTTGTCGGTAGGATAGCTCTCAAAGTGTGAATAAAATATTGATTTAACAATTATTGTCAATCATTAAATGAACATTGTATAATGAACACTAAGAAAGCGTTTATATTAGGAAGCCTAATGCTAATAGTTTTAGGGCTTGGAATTGTTTTTGCAGAAGAGCCGGGAGGTGATAAAAAAGGCTGTTGCCAACCTAATCAGGTGTGTTGCAGATCAGAAACCGAATGCCCCTCTGGATTTTGGGAAAGATTGTCAAAAGATGGTAAATGGTGGATGTGTTGTGAGAAGTACCAAGCGACAGGACATACTTGTGAAAATGAAGCTGTCCCTGAACCATTTTAGCTTAATTGTGAGAGGGGTTAATTTGTCGCCTCTCTCACAATATTTTAGCATTGCAAAACTATAGTTTTTGTACGGATATGTGAGCTTATTTTGATATATACATTTAAGGATAGGAATAGTAATCAAAGGAATAATAATTGGCTTATACAATGAAAAGGAATTTCGTTGCACTCCTTTTACTTATTGCTTTAACATTCTCTTGCGGACCGAAAAGAGAAGTTGAAAGCATAAATTGTTTAGAAATCAATGACCTTGAATTTTGTGTCGATTCATTAGAAATTATTGAACTCTCAAATAGCGAAGAAGCCTTCATAGGTGGCATAACTTCATGCCATTTTTATAATGGGAGGATTTATATCCTTGATACTTATAAGACCTATGGAGTCAAGATTTTTTTCGACTCTGGGGAATATATTGCAGGAACAAAAAGGGGGAAAGGTCCTGGAGAATTGATATATCCCTACAGTCTTTCTTTTAGTCAGGATTCTTTGGTTATTCATGAAATGTATCGATTCGTTTATTATGATCTGAATGGAACCTATCTCAAAGACAAAGCATTGCCGGCCATGTTCTATGCAAGTGCGATGGCACCTCTGACAAATGGCCATATTCTTGCTTACGGAAGCAGTAACGTGCAACCAAATTATGCCAATGATGATAATTGGTACCGCTATAGGCTTTACGACAGTGATATGAATACTATCCTTAAGAAATTTATAATAACATCACGTGATTTTGCCCCGTTGGAATGTGACCATCCAATTTCAATTTATGATAATAGCATTCTCTTTGTTTCGCGGCCGGAGAATTTCATTTATTCAATAGTCAATGGTGATATAAAAGTTATATATCAAGTTGAATTCAATGAGTATTCAATAGATAAGGATGATCTGAAAGGAGGGAAATTTTTGTTGACTGGTTCCATTCAAAATGGGCAACGTTTTGGTTTATTGGATAATTTATATGAGACTGGACAGTTTATTGCTTTTTCGTACCTGCGTTGGAATGGAATAGAGTTTGTGATTTATTCAAAGAAGAAAAGACTATCGACCCCTGTGAGTCAGCTTTTTAATTTGTTAGGTCTGCCAAAAATGGAAATTGTTGGCACAGAGAAAGAAAGGTTGATTTGTGCAATTAATCCTGAAGAGTTAAGTGAAATGGAAATTTCCAATCTCATAGAAAGAGGCTTGTTAAGTGATACAATAACAAGGATGAGTAATTATATCTTGGTTTTAATTAATTTTTGCTAATGATGAACCATTATTTTGAACTAAAATGGAAAACTGTTGTATTGTTTTTATTGATATTATCTTGTATTATTTTAGCAATTAAAGAGAGACAAGCACATGCTAAGTTGTTAAAAATTAAGGAGAAGTACAATAAGTTATTGATTGAAAGCCAAAGCATTAATAATAGTTTAAAAATCATTGAATACAAAGACGAAATATATAGAAGATTGTGGCTGAGCAAGGTTAGTTGGGATGACCTAAAATCAACAAATTTCGAGGTAGTGAAATGGAACGATATTGTTCAAGGGAGTAAGTTTGTTATTTGGTATGATCATGTTAAGGTTTGCACGGATTGTCTTGCGAGAATCCTGCAAACATTAACTGATTCAGAAATCAATCCTAGAGAAATTATCATAGTTTCTAACTACAAAAATGTAAGGGATCTTAAAAGTTTCAAAGCTAAATATGGTCTAAAATTCGATTGTTATTTGACAAATGAAATACCCAATTCACAACTCAAAGGCAGAAAAATGGCTCTTTTTTTTTCTGATAAGAACCGAAACACCTACTTCCCCTGTATTGTTGAGAGTTTTGGTGGTGAGGAGTTGCGATATTTGAATTTCATTCAAAGCAAATTTGTTGAGATAGCTCAATTAATTGGTTCACTAGCGTTGCGTCTTAGTTAGTTGATCCTTATAAACATGACACTGTTGATTGTTAATAACCTATAAGCAATTTTATATTGAAAATTGTTCCAAAATGCTTAATTTCAGGCAAAACCCTGAAAAAATGTTAAAGAAATTAACGAAGCAACCCCAGCTTGAAATGTACAAAACGGTCTTATTGAACCTC
>JBAZIG010000258.1:0-2596 GCA_041651955.1 Minisyncoccota bacterium
GCTGAATGTAAAGCAGCTGAAAACAGACCTGGAAGAACTGCTGGACCAATGGACCGATACGCTCAAAGACACCCTGGATGACCCCATGGTGAAAAAGAAAATGAACTTGTTGGATGACGCTACCCAAAAATTGCTTTCCAATTTTAAATCCGGAGCCATAGAACTGGCCAAAGACAACGCCCTGCGCATCCGCAATGCCATTATGGATTTACACAAAGGCTTGGAAAAAGTGGAGCTGAGTATCGAGAGCATGAAAAGCACCTTCAATAAGCCACTCACACCCGATGAAGCCATTGAGGCCTTCAAAGCCTACATTGACCAAATTGCCAAGGGCAAAGAGCGGGATAAAATCCGAATCATATTGAAGTAATGGAAGAAATATGACTAAAGCAGAATTGATAGAAAGAATTGCGGAAATTGAATGGGAAGACTTTGAAGTAAAGGCCGCCGCTTCTGAAATCCCTAAAAACACATGGGAGACAGTTTCTGCATTTGCTAATACCAATGGAGGCTGGCTCATTTTGGGAATTGGGCAAAAAGGCAATACCTTTGAAATTGCAGGCGTAAAAAACCCTGAAAAACTGGAACAAGATTTTCTAAATACTTTGCGCAGCGAAAAGTTCAATGCGAAAATTACTTCCCAACAATCCATCCTAAACTTCGATGGCAAATCCGTACTCTGTTTTTATATAGAACCTTCTGCCGATAAACCTATTTATTTCAACACGCTCTCCAATACTTTTATTCGAAGAGGTAGTGCCGACCAACGTGCCAGTAAACTTGAAATTGATGCCATGTACCGCGATCAGGCTTTTGGCACTAAAACTTCACAGGTGGCAGCCGGTACGCAGCATAAGTACCTGCATCTAAATTCTATCGATAGATACCGTGACTATATGTCCCGTTTTAATCCTGCGGTAAGCTATAACCGATATACAACCGATGAGTTTCTCGAAAAACTTCGCATCACCGAAAATGGCATGCTTACCTACAGCGGATTGCTGATGTTTGGGCAGCGGACATTCATCGAAAAATATTTTCCCGACTTTCGGATTGATTTGCTCGAGGTGCCCGGAACTTCCTATACGGATGCCAAAATAAGATATACCTACCGGCTGGAGGAGCAAGAAAATATCTGGGAATATTACTTTGCCTGCTTTGAACGTTTGAAACAAAAAGTAGATGTGCGCTTCAATTTGACAGCCGAAGGTTTCGGACAAGAACTATCGCCCGGATTAGAAGCTATTCGAGAAGCTTTGGTAAATATGCTTATGCATGCCGATTATTTTGCACCCGGCCATGCTCGCATCAGGATTTTTACTGATCACATAGAATTTTACAACCCGGGCGGATTACCTAAACCCGTAGAAGAATTGAAAGCCAAAGACCTTTCTTTGCCACGAAACCCCATTATCACTAAGCTCTTTCGTATGGTAAAACTGGCGGAAAATGTGGGTTTTGGCTTAGATAAAATTGAAAGCAACTGGCAACTGTACAACCAAACCACACCAGAGATTCTACGTGAATTTGATAGTACCATCATGAAACTCGCGATAAAAGACACCGATAAAGACACTGATAGAGACACCGATACATGGGGTAAAAAGTGGGGTGAAAAGTGGGGTGAAAAGTGGGGTGAAAAGTGGGGTGATCACTGGGAACAACACTGGCCTGAAATAGAGAATTGGTGGAAGCAGGAATTACATATAAGTCTGAACCGGAGCGAGATAAAAATCCTTGATATGATAGCTGCTATACCCGATGTTTCGATGCTAAAACTGGCCGAAACCATTGGCATTGTAGAAACCGCTATTGGCAACAACATCAAAAAACTCAAAGAAAAAGAAATTATCCAACGCATAGGCCCTGCAAAGGGCGGCTATTGGAAAATCATCAAATAAATAAAAAAATGAGCAACGAAAATAAAATCACTGTTTTAGGCAAAACCTTCAACTCCGAAGAAGAACGCCGAACCTACTTCCGCGAGGAGCTGCGTAAAAAACTGCCAGAACTCAAACTGATGGAAGGCTTCCCCATAGGCGAAGACGAAGACATCCTGAACCTAAGTGACCCACCATACTACACCGCCTGCCCCAACCCCTGGCTCAACGATTTTATTGCCGAATGGGAAGCAGAAAAAAAAGAAATGGAAAAACAGGGCTTGCGGAAAGCGGATTTTGAGGTAACGGAACCTTTTGCGGCTGATGTGAGTGAGGGAAAGAAAAATCCGATTTATGGTGGCCATTCGTACCATACGAAGGTTCCTCACCCTGCAATTGTCAAATATTTAATGCACTATACAATTCCTGGTGATATAATTTATGATGGCTTTGCCGGTACATGTATGACCACCGTTGCTTCAAATCATTGTGGTAAGACAGATTCAAAATTGGAATATAAAATTAATAGTGAACAAAAAAGCGTTATCTGGGGTTTTCGAAACTCTATTTCAAGCGACTTGTCACCGATCGCTACGTTTATTGGAAGTGTATACAACGGCAAGTTTGATATTTCAGCCTTTGTTGAGAAGACATTTGAAATAATCACTGACATGCGGCAAGCATTCCCCAACCTATATAAAACAAAACATATAAAT
>JBAZIG010000259.1:0-2581 GCA_041651955.1 Minisyncoccota bacterium
GAATAAGATATTTAACGAACAGGGGTACAAAGTAGAAGGAATCCCTGAAAATTATTTTCTATTATCAAAGAACCCTAATATTTTCGACAAAGATGATGCAGATAATGCCTTATTTAAAGTATTCGGGTATCAGGATGAAATATATAGCCAAAATATCACTGCAGGGGCGATCGGGGATAGCTTGGATTTACGGTTAAATGGAATCCCTTCCGGAGATCCATTAAATGGTGAAACCATCGCATTTAATACAACGGATTTTGATAATGGTTCAAATTACGTCGCTTTCGATAGGAAATACACAGTTTCCAAAGCCGGGACATACGTTTTTTTGACGTCAATAAGGTTGATATTTGATTTTCCTACACGTTTAGATTACAGTGATGACATTGAAGTCACTATTGATTTATGTATTAATGATGTGATAGTGGCTACATATAACGATTCGATAA
Organism: Minisyncoccota bacterium; assembly: GCA_041651955.1. Lineage (GTDB taxonomy): Bacteria > Patescibacteriota > Minisyncoccia > Minisyncoccales > Minisyncoccaceae > UBA2558. The sequence goes on from JBAZIG010000259.1 coordinate 450, forward strand.
GTAGTCTCGGCGGTTCAAAAACTACAAATATTGAGGTAAAAGATAAAGCAAGGTATTTATCAATCGGTGATTATATAAATGTAAAAGCATCTGTAAATAATATCACGATAAATAACACATATTCTACTGACATTCCTGTAAGTGTCACAGTTGTACAGTCCTCATATTTTATGAATGAAACATTAACCCGACCGGCAGATGGGTATGAGTGGAGTTATGAGGATTTTTTACCTAATCTGAAGGTATTGGATTTTTTAAAAGGTATTATCCATGCGTTTAATTTTTATGTATTGACATCAACAAATGAAAGAAAAGTTGAGTTCATAAAATATAATGACTTTTATAGTTCTGATAGATATAACAAATCTATCAATAAGTTAAAGACAATAACGATTAAAAGGGCAGATATTGCATCTACAATAAATGTAAGGTATTTAATCGATGAAAAAGATAACGCAATAACGAATCAAAAAATATTATATTCATTGGGGAATGGTACCGGGTCAGTATCTGAAATTATAAACCCTGTTTTTGCGACAAATCACGTTGCCACATCGTTACAGCTAAGCTATATGCTTAATCCGTATTTAGCAATAGCTTGCCCGTTATTGTATAACACAGAGAACATATATCAGACCAGTCCTTATTTAATCCCGGTTCAAAGTTTCGATTTCCTTCCAAGGTTGATTTTTTATAATGGGCAAAAGGTAGGGACGATAAAATTGGATGGCACAAATACTACCGATATTCCTGATATAACAAATGGTGACTTGAAATTAAGTGATTTAAAAACATATTATGACAGGTTGATATATCAAAAAAATAACGGTGAGATATTACAATGTATGATTGACTATGCAAGTAACGAAGTAGCGGACATTATAAATAATACAGGCGACTATACTTTTAGGAAATTAGTATTAATAAATGAGGTTGAATATATTTTAACTCAAATGAATAACTATATTTCCAAAAAAGGATCGATGTGCATGCTTGAGAAATACGACCCGATCAGTGTTGGAGTTACAAGTGAAATAGTTAATATTGTGGATAATCAACAAACGCAAAACAATGGAACCGGTGGAGGCTCATCCGGAGCAGGTAGTGTGAGTGAATTAAAAAAAATAGGGATTACAACAACAGAAGACGACAAGGAAACAATATTAAATATCGGGTTCGAATATACATGGTTCAATATAGGGTATTGCATTAATGAGAGTACCGGGTTAAATGAAATTTATTTTATAATAAGCACTACGAATACTACTGTAACGGTAAAGACATTAGTAAAATGTAAAATAGCATGGGAGGCAAGGAAAGATGGCTGATAATATAAGTACATATCGTATAGAAATAAAAGGTACACAAGAACAAGTATCTAAACTGACTGATATTGATATTGCACTAAAAAAATTAAGGGCAGAAAAAAACAAGTTAGAAAAGGAAGCATTATCTTATGCAAATAAAGTAGATACGTTAAATGATCAGGAAAAAGATTCATATACAGAATTAAAAAATAAGTTATCAGAAATAAGTACCGAGATACGTTCAAATCAAAATACACGAAAGTCGTTAAATAGTACGATTGAAAATACAAACAAATTAAACACAGCACAAGTTGGCAGCTATGAAAGATTAACAGCTGCAAATAGTAAGCTTACATCAATAATGCGGAAGCTAAACCCAAATATTGCGGATCAGCGGAAACAATTTGATTTAATCACAGCGAAAATAAAAAGTAATACGGACAAACTGAAGGGCTACGATGAGCAAATGGGTCGCTTTAATCGTAACGTTGGAAATTATGCCGGTGATATTAAAAGTGTCTTCAGTCAATATGGTGTTAACTTTTCAAAATTAGAAGGGATAATGGCACTGTTTAAAAAAGCAATAGTAGGTGTTAACGCATCTACAAATGCAACAACAGAATCACAGCGTGTAAACACTTCAGTAACTACAAAACAAAGTAATGTACAAAGAATTGCAACAGCTACCAGTAACGGGTTGAGCAAAGCAATGAAAATATTAAAAATAGCTATCGCCAGTACCGGGATAGGGTTGTTAGTGATTGCAATAGCAAGTTTAGTCTCTTATTTCAAAAGTACAGAAGAAGGAGCCACAAGACTACAAAA
>JBAZIG010000260.1:0-2580 GCA_041651955.1 Minisyncoccota bacterium
ATATTGCATCTTCGCATTTGGCTCGGCGCACTTTCGTCGGGAATCTTTACAATAAGGTGCAGGATCCGAACCTGGTCGGCAGTCTCAGCGGCCACAAAGAGGGTAGCAGGGCGTTCGCCCGGTACAGAACCATAAACATTGACATCAAAGCGGACTTGATAGACAAGCTGTAAAGAATCGCTTCCAATTCGGGGGCGCGGATATTTATCAACGAAATTCTTCAATAATTTATACATTCTAACTATTTTTATATCATCATAAAAGAATGCCTATTACTAGTGTCTTAGGCATTTGCGATTCCAATGGCTCACTAAGTTTACCCTGTATTAATAAATGATTATTATGATGAATGATCAAGAAAAAATTGCATCTCAGGAAACAAGAAAAGAATTAAATGATGTACTTGGTTTTTCAATACAACAAAGCACTTCTTTTCTTGAAGATTTATTGGCTAAAAAGAAAGTGTTGAAAGGTGTTGCGGTTACTAGAGAAATAGAAGCACATAATGCCTTTGTTGATTTTTTCATTTTTCTTAATTATGTTACAATTGAACTTAGCTCTATTACAAGATCATGTTTGCGAGCGGAAATACCGGCAGAAAAACAATATCATCTTAAGTTCATAAATTGTATAATTCTTGAAATCTATAAGAATTTATACGGTTACGGAAAAAGTGTTAAAAGGTCTCTCTGGAAAAAAAACATTGAACCACTTTGTAATATCATCAATGACCCTCAGTTTTTAGCCGATTTTGAAACAATAGAAACACAAATAATAAAATTTGGTGATAGTAATATTACAGATAATAACAAGCGTGTCATAGGGACTCATTATGATCTGGATCCTATCGTTATTGATAAAATGTTGAGGGAATTAAATGAATATGATGAAACCCAAAGAGCGCTTGCATTTTTGCCTTTACTCTGTGAATTATTTTCTTTCTCTCACAAGTATATTCGGTTTTTTTACAGAGAAAATTTTGTTGATAGCAGATTTCCAGAGGGTGTCCCACATTCTTTATCGTCAAGGAAATCAATAAATTATTTAAATAAATATCTGATCTCTAAATTAGATGAATATATAATCCAGAATAAAAAAGGCTATGACAGGTCAATTCATAGTCAAAAATGGATTCAACAACATGCTATTCAAGAAAAAGATAACCCCTCTTTTGAACCATTACTTTTGACTTTAAAAATACTAAAGGTACAATCATTCATGGATTTATTAATAATGGATTTAGCTGCAGCCAAAAAGGCTTATTTTATGGCTGAATATTCTATCGAAAAACATTTATGCTTAAAGCATATTAATACAATAATTTATGAAGGATTCAAAAAGTTATACGGCTTGGACAATAATGATGAGACTTATTGGAATAGTTATATATTACCGATAGAAAATAAAATAAAAAGTGATTCAAGTAGAAGATTGCTTATGCAATTAGACCAGAAGCTACAAATGCTGCGACCAACAATTAAAGGTCTTGGAGAACAAAGACATCTATCCGTTCACTTAAAAGAAGGTGTTGAAAAAATTTGTGCGATGTTAGTTAATCTAAAACCTGTAATTGAGTTCCAAAAGCAGCAGGATTTTATTAATACAATTATGCAAATATTTGTTCAATCGGTTGATATACTTAAGCTTATTGAAAAGCAATTAACAGAAGACAGTAAAGAATCTAGAATAGAAACTATTCAAAAAGCCGAAAAAGTTCTTGGGCTATTAGAAAATTCTCCCGATTGTCCCGGAAAAGACGAAACTATTAAAACAGTACAGCAAATAATATCGGGGGAATTCTTTGAAAATATAATGAAAAAAAGTGGCGTGAAGGGCTCATAATATTATGAAGATAACATCAATATGAATACCAAATTAGTCCAAATGTATTATCCCAGACGGATCACAATAGGAAACCACAAGTAATTTACAGTAAGATACTTGTGGTTTTGCTTTAAAAAATCCCCCACTATATCCCCGTCTTAATAAATAAGCATCCCAAGAAAGTGTATTCCGGGATGCTTCATGCACACAATAACAGAACTCATATGTCTGGTTTGCGTAATAAAGATAATCAATTCTTTATAATAAACATACAGTGTCCCACTCAAAAGAATGGGACACTTGGGACAGGTGGGACACCCAGGACACCTGAAACATTATATCCTTTGCTAATGCATATACCATCATCGCAATGAAATTCTTCCAGATATCAGATAAAAAAATAATAAATACAATAATAACAATGTAAAAATAAAGGAATAATTATCTATTTTTGAACAAGTTCCAATTATGATTCCTATATACCTTCCATCTAACGTTTGCATACTTTCCCTCTGTTTGCTATTGACCCCTATAATGGATTTTGTTTTTTACGGAATTATTATACATCATTTTGGTAAATCGATACTTTATGATTCAAGATAATTAGATAATTGTATATATATATCAAAGTTGGCGGTAATTTGAAGAAACAATTAACAACGAAAAACATTCAAGAAAATGAAGCTATAAGTAACTGTAAGATAGAATAAGAATTGAAATATCCTTTAATACGCAAAGTAGAAAGGGCGATTGTTA
>JBAZIG010000261.1:0-2579 GCA_041651955.1 Minisyncoccota bacterium
TTGTGCAAAGGTACGGAGGAAGTGCGACAAAAGGTGTCGGGGTTGGAAGGAGTTGGGGGCGGGCCGAGTTGGGGGCGGCGGTTTCTTATTACAAACTCTAAACCTCCGGCTGAATGGGCGAAATCGCTTGTTGATGAAACTTGGCTACGGTGCTTCTGGACAGACTCTTATGCAAATGCCAGCTAATTTTACTGAAAGGCAATTTTATCTATTTAATTGAAAATGCTTGTTTAATATTTCCATTAATATATCCAACTGTTTTGTTTTTTAAATAATCTGTCATTTTTTGTTTTTCCATATTATCTTCCAGCGTTTCAATATATCTATAAATTTCCTCCCAAGTCAAACGAGAAAATTTTCTTTTTTCACATTGAATTATGTGTTTGCTAAATTCTGCTTCAACCGTTATGTCTCGGGATTGCCTAACCAAACTATAAAATTCAAAATCAACATTAAGCTGGTTCGCCATCCAACTACCTAACAGCCAAAACCTCATCAATTCGTAACGCTTTTCATTTACTGCAATAGTATTATAGTCTGATTTAAAAATTTTGGAGAACCAATTATCACCTCCTGTTTCGTACTTTTTCGTGTTTATAGGGTTACTTGGATTAGTTTTGTTACTAGCTGTTAATTTTGCTTCTATAAAATACAATACTTTATCAGTCTTTATTATAATATCAGGTTCAGAGCTTCTATTTCCAGTCTCTCCAAATTCTCTACGTGCTTTCTCCAATAATTTCCAAGCTGAATTCTTTTGAGGTGAAAATGACCATAGAATTAATTCAGCTTCGTTTATTACTTGGTTAGATAACTTGGAAAGAAAATCTGTAATGAGTCCTTGTCTGTCAAGAAATCTCATAACATTCCAAGTCAACGCATCTTCACTATTATCCCTTGCGATACGGCTTTCTCTCTTTACTTTTTTAATTTGATTTAACAGTTGCTCGTCAGAATTGTCAATCCATAAAAGATTTTCTTGCTCTTTTTCATACTCAAAAGTCGTGGGTGAAATATAAATCTTATGAATTGGGCATTGGTAATTTTGCGCTCGTTTAAAACTTTTTCTTTGTCGGTCAACTTTCTCAGAACAATTTTTAACTGGGCACTCAACGGAATTGTTGTCAATTTTAATTGTGGGTTTTAAATCTTTCAGTCCGTACATTGTTGTAATCTTTTTAAATGTTAAATAATTCGTTAGATTTTGTAAATGTTCATCAATATTTAAAACAGAATATCGTGTAATAATTGATCAGATATTCACCACCGTCACTTCAAACTCCCGGCATAAACGTTTTTCCTGGTAGATCTCGGCAATTTCATACTTTCTGTTGGTCATTAAAATAAACTATTTTATTATTCAAGTTTTCTTTTATAGAGAAAGAACTCAACTACCTTCTCTCTTGTTTAACTTATAATCATCTTTAAGCAATGATGCATTTTCATCATGTTTAAATGCCTCATAATAGTCTTTGCCTTGCTGATAAATAGGATTGAGTCTATTATTTGGATTATTCTTAGCATCTCTGACTTGCACTCTGTACTTAGCTGTATCAGTTACAATAGGAATAGCATAATTATTCCCTGCAGTAATATAATGCATAAACTTAACAGGTATAGCATCTCCTACCAATTTTTCAACCATCAAACATTCTTCACTTTCGAAGGATGTAAGATAAACGGCTGTTATTGCATTTGAAACACTAATATATTCGTGCTGATCACTAATGATTCTAAACTCATTTTCCCCTGCCCAACACTTAGACTTAGTGAAAAAGATATCTTTAGTTTTTTATAAAACCACGAACATCAGCCGTAGTCTTAATTTCCCTCCCAAGTTCAAACATATGAGGTAACTTCAGGATATCCTTATAAACAACTGGGTTCTTTATGCACCCTTTGGGAACTTCAATCTCATCTAGTTTAAATTCAATACAGACACCTTCTTTCCTGTCAGCATAAAGCCCCCACATCATTGGGGACATACATCCTTTAATATACGAATCATAATCCATAGTAAAACTTGCCTGTTTAAAAGAACCTTTAATATCAGCAAAAGCAATTAAAAGGGGAATTTGCTGCAAATTAATCACCTGTGCTGGTTTGTTTAATTCATCAATATCGTTAGTTTTTGTAATTGGACTAAGTTTAAACTGTTTGGATAACCAAATCTTAATAAAAGCATTAAAACTTGTATAGTGATAAAGCATTTCATAGCGTTTTTTCCCTCTTAGTCTCTTCCCAGGGAATTCTCCCCCTACAGTAATAATTTTTGTTTTCATATATTAAGAGCTTATTACCTTTTTAATATCTTGTTTTCTGACAAGAAAGTTTTATTGCAAACCCCTCAATTGTTGAGTCAAACTTGCCCGGCTTTTATAAAAAAATTGCTACCGTTAAATAATGACAGGCGACCAGTATTCCAAATATAGTTTGGAGCAACATCTTTGTTTCAACAATTTTATATTGGATATAGCTACCACACTTCAGTCAGCTCCTGCGCTATCATTTCTGCTTGTTTCAGGACGGTGTCGGTTGCCAGTTTTTGCATGTCCGGGGGATAGCCGTATTTGCGTAGA
>JBAZIG010000262.1:0-2565 GCA_041651955.1 Minisyncoccota bacterium
ATATTTATCGGGTTTATCCTGACTTTTTTCACTGCAATATACAGCACATTGTGGACGTAAATGTTCATCCAAAAGATTTATTGTGCTCATAATATTGGTAATAGAATTATAAGCTATCAGAATTTTGTCCTCTGGATATTTTACACATAGATCCTTAATGTATTGAGCCAATTCGGCACATATATTTAGGGTAGGAATCAAGTTTATATTTCTGACAGGTGGTTCAATAAAAATCAATTCAAAAAATGGTTCCTCATTGATCTGTGGGTTGCTGAATTCACTGACTGTGGCAGATAGCATGCATCTCTTGTACCACGGAAAGGTAAAATAGTAATCGATCACCTTTTCCATATTGGGTCTGTAAGTATTATCATATTGATAAGAGTCGATCTCATCAACCAATAAGAAGAACTCTTCGCGCTTTCTTCCTAGATTCTCGATACCTTTTATCAAATTCCCCAGACTGTCAGAAACAACGACAAATTTTTTGTACTGAATTTCCTTATCATAAAGATATTTCCCAAGATTATTGGGATTTCTTGTAAAACCCTCAAATGGACTTCCAACATAGTAACATTTATACTTCTCTGTGCCTTCTATAAATCCAGTGGATTTAACCTTCGATACAGCAAGAGCCTTGGTAGGCACTACAATAATGCTATTTCGCTCTGCTCTTAGTTCAAGGGTGGTTGCTCCAATTCCTGTACGATTTTTCTTTATTACACCCCATGGCGTGGTTTCAAAAATGTCACTAAGTTTATAGTCCCTCTTATTAACATAAAAACGTGCAATTTTAATCTTTCTGTCTTGAAAGGAGGCAGCAGAATTATCCCATTCAAAATTTTTTAATTCGAGATTGTCTGCTTTAACCCTTGCTCCCTGAACATATCTTACGACCCCACGCATACCTCCATCATAATCATATCCTTCTCCTATTAGGAAATGATTGGGACCATCAACTATTGATTGTGAGGGATCAATATTATCTTCAGGCTTTATATAATTTTCAGGCTTTAATTCAAAATCATTTCCGTTTGGCATAATATCTATTATTAGGGTAATGTGGGCACATCTTCCTTGGATCAAGAACAAATATAACCTTCGGTAGCTAATTATCCCAACAAAGATTGGCCTTTATAACAAATTTCCGATTGCTTCATCTATCTGGCTGTTCTCAAAACTGTCCAAATATATCTGAGTGGTAGCAATATCAGAATGTCCCAATGCTTCACTGATCAATGCCACATTCACACCAGAGCGTTTTAAAACGGTTGCAAAGCTGTGCCTTGCCACATAGGTTGTCAGAGGTATGGCAAACTGCAGAATTGTTCCCATTTGTCTTAAAACCTCATTCACCCATTTTGTGACCCTCTTGATCCTATCTCTTTGCTGTTCCATTGTCACATGCTTCTGTTTATTCAGAATTGGAAACACATAATCATCAGGTTGCGGATTCTCTCGGGAATAACTGTCAATAATGCTCCCGGCTAAACCTGGCAATGAGAATGACAATACTTTGCCTGTTTTTTGCCTTTTGTAAGCTATTCTGGCCTTGGCTATGTTCTTGTTCTTTAAATGGGCAATATCGGTAATATTCATCCCACAACAGAGATAGCTGAAGACAAATATATCCTTGCTTAATTGCCGTAGAAATTGTGTGTGACCTTTCATCTGTGATACATCAAACTCAATAACCTTTAATATCTCGGCTTTGGATAATGCCCTCTTGGCTGTTTGTTCCTTCAGCCTGCTTACCTTATACCTGTCAAAGGGATAAGAGCTTCTATTGACCAAATTCTCCTCAATGGCGAGGTTGTATAATACCCTTAAGGATCTCATACGTATACCCATTGTGTTGGCTGAATTCTCCTGTTTTCGCATCCACAACTCATAGTCTTTGAGCCAGGTAATGTCCATGTCAGCAAAGTAAAAATCCAGTGATTTGCAAAATTTCAATACAGAAGCTTTTAATTCCAAAAAAGATCGGGCATACCCAAGACGTTTCTCTGCTATCAGTTTGTTAACATGGCGTTCCAAGAAAGCTCCGACTGTACATTTTAAAACAGGATTCTCTACCTTCTTCACCAGGGTTTCAAGGGTATATTCCTGCCTTTCCATTTTATAGATTTCAACCTGTTCCCGATACTTTTGTACGATGGTTTCTATCCTGTAATTTATTGATTCTTTTTCAGGACAGTGTCTTCTTGGCTTATTTCTTTTAAAGTCCCAATAATCAGTGTTTAAGGAGATTTGAAGGCTTACATATTTCCGTTTTCCTTCCTTGGTTAAACGTAGCATCAACGGTGATTCTCCGTTTGACAGGGTTTTTGAACGGTAGCATACAACATCTATGTTCGTATTCATCAGTTAGTTAAGTGTTGTGTACCGGTTTACATATTGGTTTACATAACACCATGTTTTGGCCTATAAACACGTGATTTTTGTATAAAAAAAAGCACCCACGTTTTTTCGTAAGTGCTTTTGTCTGTGGCTCCTCATCAAGGACTTGAACCTTGGACCCCCTGATTAACAGTCAGGTGCTCTAACCAACTGAGCTAATGAGGA
>JBAZIG010000263.1:0-2564 GCA_041651955.1 Minisyncoccota bacterium
AGAAAGCTGCACAAAGAGGAAGGAGGTGGAGTTGCAGCCATTATGAGATATACATTACGGCTTCTCACGATGCAACAATTCCAGAGAGCAACATTAGTCATAATGGCATTGGAATTAATAAGACGTTGGGGGAGATATCCTTTGGGAGAAGAACCCATAACGATTGGGTTATGGGTTGGAGACAACTCATTACCCAATAAGACAGCAGACTTGATTGAGGAATATAAAAAATTAAATAAAAACGAACCTAATAAAATTCCATTTTCAAATTGTCCTTGGTGCGGTAGTGAGATTGAAGGAGAAGACACAGAGGATATTGAAGACCTTAACAATAGGGAAAATCAATGGTTTCATAAGAGAATCCATTTGAAATGTACCAACAATAAATGTTCTTTTTCTTATCCCAAAAGAAGGTCCAAGACAAGGTCAAACGACCAAGGAGCGATACCCGTATGCTTATCTGATGAAATTATTTATCAACATCCTCCAACATTCCTATTTGGTACTGTAGACAAATTTGCTCAATTAGCTCATAAGGTGAATGGAACGGATAACAGGAGAAACGCTGATTCAAGACGTTTGTTCGGTAGAGGTAACTGGGAACAAGGAAAACCCAAACAAGGTTACTTGCCTCCTGATTTAATTATCCAAGATGAACTTCATTTACTTTTGGGACCACTTGGTTCGGCTGTTGCCCTATTTGAATCCGCAGTCGATCAACTTTGCACACGCGAGGATGGAATAAGACCAAAAATAATTTCTTCAACTGCCACTACGCGAAATACTCAATTACAAATTGCGGCATTATTTGATAGAAAGGTCAATCTTTTCCCCAAACCCGGAGTTGAATGTGACGATTCTTTCTTTGCATTTTATCGTAGGAAATTCGAGAATGCTGAAAAAGAGAATGGGGTGTATTTATCCAAACGAAAATACATTGGAGTACTGCCAACGGGCAGAACACAAATTTGGATGCAAATGAGGTTGGCCGCAATCATTATGACGCATAGGGCTATTTTTGAATTACAAGAGATATCAGATAAAAGTCCTGTTGATTTTGATTCTTATAACAAGGAATTGGAAAGAGCGATGGATTTTTATCATACAATTATTTCTTATTTCAATAGTTTAAAGGAAGTAGGAAAAACGCAATCTCAGGTGCAGACCTATATTCTGAAGGAACTCCGAAGGGTTTTTAACAGGGTCATACGTCCTCAAAGGCTAATGCATTCACTTTATACTTATGGTCCAATACGAGAAGCAGAATTGACGGGGCGATTATCTGGAGAAGAGGTGAAAAATGAACTTAAAAATGTGGAAACGAAATGGAAGGCACAAAATAGATTTGCAAATTTCCAAAACGGTGAAACTGTGAGGAGCAACATCCCTCCAGAGTTTGTTGTGGCTACAAATATGATATCCGTTGGGATTGATGTTTCTCGATTCAACACAATTATTATGAATTCAATGCCACGAAATACCGCTGAATATATTCAGGCAAGTAGCCGTGTAGCAAGAAACGAGTATGGTCTTGTTTTAACAGTACACCATCCTTTCAGGGCAAGGGATATGTCCCACTATGAGAAGTTTATTGAGTTTCACGAAAAAATGTACAGTTATGTTGAGCCTATTTCCATTACTCCATTCACTAAAAAGTCTGTTGAAAGGTATATGGGATTGTACTTAGCTACAATGATTCGACACACAACAAGGTTTACTGAAAGAAAATCAGCGAGTGACATATCTTCAATAACCGAAAATGAACTTTCCCTAATCGTTTTAGAATTGACTGATTATTTTGAAAGGAAGAAGGAAAGGTTCTCTAACTTTAACAAGCTAATTAAAAATATTTTAAAACAAGAGAATGCAAATCAAATCAAACAATGGATTGAAGACGCTATTAACGAATGGAAAGAAGAAGCAAATAAAATACAGTCTGAAAATAAAGATTTTGTTTTTAATAATAAATCGAAGCGTTCTATCCCGCCACAAGAGCAACTTTATGTTGATATCGACGAGTATGAGGGGAATATCCATAGTAAAAAATGGCAAATTCCAATGTCATTGAGAGTTATAGAACCAGAAGCAGCCATTAAAATATATTCTATTTAAAATGAAAATCTTAAAATCAAATCAATACAATCAGGGTATCGGTAAATATAAATTACTTTCCTCTACAGCAGGAGTGGGTTCAATAATCACCACAAAAGTTGGATCTTATGTGTTGATTTCTGACATCAATAAATGGACGTTTATAAAATGGGCAAATTCTAAAGTAAGTTTAAATTCTGACAGCAGGAAGGTTTATGAAGTTAGCAAAGCAGAAATGTCCAACCGCGGGCTTGATTTTATCGATGACCAAAGGTTTATTCGTTTCATCAGAAGCGAAAAAAAATTAAATAATTTAATATGCTTAATTGGAGTACCTCACATGACTCTTAACGAGTCGTTTAACACCCCTAACTGGAAGAATCATCCAATAAAAACAGCATTGGAAAATGCTGGGGAAACAGGAACATCCGGTGATTATATGATTGTTGGAACACATTTTCCTAAATGGTTTA
>JBAZIG010000264.1:0-2557 GCA_041651955.1 Minisyncoccota bacterium
CTGCCGTTCAACACCTTCCAGTTTGAATCCCAGTCTCTTCGGTATGTTGCTGCTCAATTTGTTGCCGACAGCACATTTAATCTGAATCCTGTTTATCCCGAGCTGCTGAAAAGCAAAATCACAAAGCCTGTCCACCGATTTCGTGATTATCCCCTGTTTTTGGAATTTTTCTGAAAGCCAATAACCAATTTCTGTCTTTCTATTTAATCTGTCGGTATCTTTAAAGCCAATCAAGCCGACAAATTGTTTCTTTTTTCTGATTGAGAACACATATTCAGCGCGACCTTCAGGAGCATTCACTACTGAGTCCACAAATTTCTCACTGTCTGATATTTCCCTGGTGAATGCCACAAATGGTAACCACCTCCCCAGGTATTCTCTTTGACTGTCAATCGTCTCAAAAATATCTTTCGCATCCGATTGCTCCAGTTGAGTTAGTTTTATCTCTTTGTCTACTTCGATTGTCATGGTGTGCAATTAATTCAGTTGTTCAAACAGATCTCATAAGATTTTTTCATTCAGCAAACCTTACTGTCAGCGTACTAGCTAAGGCTATTCCGATTACAATATAAACGCATTTTCTTGTGAATGAATTACAAAATTGGTTATATGACAGAAATCCCCAGATCTTTTAAATATAAAAATGTAGAATCGTAATATTCCGACTTTCTTGTTGAGTCTTCGGCATCACCATCAGGTACGACGATGATCATGCCTTGTCTTGCTCTGGTAAGTAACACACGATAGGCATTAATCAAATACGTTTTTCTTTCTTCTTTGTTGATGTTTAACCACTTATTTCCTCTAAATTCAAATGTCTTCCATCCATCGATAGAGTATCTCAAATCGCCATCCCATACAATGCAAGCCCAATCTAATTCCAATCCCTGCACTTGAAATTCTGTTGCCACATCTTCAAGGTAAAAAGAGGAACGCACATCATCTTTGTCATTTAAAAACCAATGGATAGGATTCATCGGTGATTTTACATCAATTGCATATGGCTTAAGCCGTTAAGCTTGTGAAGAAACGACCATGCCATATCTTTCACTGCCTCTGGCTTTTTCTTTCAGCCATTGTTTTGCTTTTTTCAGATCTCTTGTCAATACAATTGGATACTTCTCTTTTATTTGATTGAATGACTCAACTGCTTTCTCAATTTGAATATCCAAAAGATTCTTTACAAAAAGCGAAAGATTCTCTGCCCTAAATGAACGCATAGAGACTGATAAATGCAAATCAGGATTGAGATGAACCTCGGTTGTTTGATGAAGCGCTGCTATTGCTTCTGTGGCTGCATATTCAGAATCGGTCAGATTTGGTGAGATGTATACACTCCAATGGGGGAACCAATTTTTGATTGCAGACAACCATTCCGAGATACCCGCTTCACCTGTGTTTATCTCTTGCCCACCACCTACCAAACAGATTATCACAGCCCAATCAATATGTCTATCGAGACATGATATCAAAAATTCTGGTTCCGAATGATCAAAATCAGGCTTGTTCTTTTTCTGTTTCATAAAGGAGACTGTTTGCTCCTTGTTCCATGCCCTTTGTGCTTCGTCAAAAATTGCCACATGATCGTATGGTGCAGTTGGATCCACAAGATAATTATCCCGATAGTGATGGATATTTTGTATAAACGCTTTGACACTCGATTTGGCTCTCCCCTTCGTCAAAGTGATTCCTTTCTCTTTCTCATTTTTAACTTTATCACGAGCCAAAGCTTCTTGAAGAATTGCCACCAGTGGCCCATTTCCTGAAAGATAGACGCTTGCTTCACCATCCTCTTCATCCAAGTGCGTGGTAGCAACCTTCAATCCGACAAGTGTTTTTCCAGCCCCTGGCACCCCAGTAACAAAACAGATGACTTTTTTGTTTTTCTCCCTAGCTTGGGTGATAATTTCTGAAATTGTGTCAGTTGTTTTTGATAGATTTATTGCATCAGCATCGCTTCTTGTAATATCTTCCACTGTGTGATTCTTATACAATGAAATTGCTGCTTCTATGATTGTAGGGGTGGGTGAGTATCGTCCAGCAGCATAACCTGCAGAGTCAACACTTTGAATTTCATTATAAAAATCCAATACAGCATGTAAAATTTCATGCAAATTCTCACCATTGGTTTTGATCGGACGAATCACATTATCGTTGTGAGAAGTCGTGGCAATTTCACTGATCATGTTCTTTGCTTCTGTAGCCACTAAGATTGGCACCAACAGTGCTTGATGGCTTGGCTCGTGGAAATTCTTCAAATCCAATGCATAATCCCACACCTGTTCTACGCTTGATCTATTGTAAATGTGTTCTCCAACTTTGAACTCCACAACAAAGATTACTCCCTCGATAATAATCAATGTGTCTACTCTTTTTCCCATTCGAGGAATAGAAAATTCAAAGAAAATGCTGCCTTCTAATCCTCGCAATGCCTTTTGTAGGCATTGAACTTCAGCTATCCATGAATGATTCTGGTTTAAATTGGAGTCAAACTGATTCGATATGGTAATTTCACCTATTACTTGATCAATACTCTTTGTTAAGAATGAACAGATTG
>JBAZIG010000265.1:0-2549 GCA_041651955.1 Minisyncoccota bacterium
GGTTAAATCGTACCTTAAAATGGATTATATATCAAATCAATGATAACGGATACCATAGAAATAAAAGCAAGTGAGTTGAGAAGCGAATGGGGTCTATCGCCCTATGATCCTGTACCTATTAAGCAATTGCTGTTGAAATTAAATATTCTGACACTTTTTAGATCTTTAGAGGAAAACTTATCCGGAATGTGTTTAAAAAGAAACGAAAAAAGGTTTCTTTTGATTAATTCCAATCATCCGATAGGAAGACAGAATTTTTCGATTGCCCATGAACTGTACCATCTTTTTGTACAAGAAACCTTTGATGTGCATTATTGTAATCCAGGGAATCATTCTTCAATCAAGCAAGAGAAAGAAGCTGATTTTTTTGCCTCGGTTTTTCTGATGCCGGAAATTGGAATAAAAAAAATGATTCCTGAGCAAGAACTCATAAAAAGAGATGTTTCTGTTGCCACATTACTCAAACTGGAACAATATTATGGTGTATCCGGTATGGCACTATTGGTTCGTTTAAAGACATTAGGTCTAATTACAAAAGAAAAATTTTCTGAGTATCAGGGGTTGCCAAAAATACGCACAGCACGTGAATATGGATATGACCCCGCATTGTATTTGCCAGGAAACGATGGATTGGTTTTAGGAGATTACGGTGTTAAAGCCAAAGCGCTGTTAGACAAGGATTTGATTTCTGAAGGGCATTATATTGAATTGCTTTCGAAAATTGGTGTTGATCCGACTTTGAATAATGAATGACTTTTAGTGTTTGATTATGGTGGGGAGAAAATTGATAAAAGTTATTCTTGATTCCGATGTTGTTATTCACTTTATCAAGGGAGGCTGTCTGAATGTGTTACCTAAAATATTACCCACTTATGCTTTTGTAATTCTAGATATAGTCTTTGAAAGGGAACTTGCTGAAAGACACAGGCCAATTGTTCAAAACACAGTAGATTTGTTAAAAACAATTTCGATTGAAAAGTGGGAACCTCTGGGTGAGGAAAGAAGAGAATTCTTTGCTTTACAGAAGAGATTTGGAGTGGGCGAAAGTGCAGCTATGGCATACTGTAAGTATAGAAAAGAAGTGTTGGCTAGCAGTAATCTAAAAGATATTGTTGAGTATTGTGAAGAAAATAGAATTACCTATTTTACTACAATGGATTTTTTGTGTCAGGCGATAACTTCAGAAGTAATGACTGAGGAGCAATGCGATGAATTTATTGCAACAGTAAAAGCTAAAGGAAGTAAATTGCCTGTAACGAAGATACGTGATTTTTCTCCTCGGCTAATATTGTGATTATAAGAAGTCACTCCCATATGAAGAAAAGGAGTACTTTACAACACTCTTGAAGAAGAACTTTGATGCGGATGTTGAAACAGTTGAGCTTCGATAATCACGGATAGCTTTCCATCCACAAATCAAAAATCGCCGGCCGATTCCATGGAGATTACTTCTAGATTGACGGCCTCAAACTCACCCACAAAGAATTCATCCAGACCATCAGCTGTAAAAGGTTGGAACTTCACGTTGAAGTTTGATAATCATGAAACGGTTTCGCAGATTTTAATTTTTGATACAAACAGGAATAGCCTGATACTGAAAGATATTGAAGTGAATATCTCTCGTTTTAAATCGATATTAATTCTTACTGAGAGGAAATCTCATGTAAACGTTCTCAATTTATATTTAAAAGAAAGATACGAAACTGTTGCCATATCTGGAGATGATTCGGAACGAAGTCGCAAAAGCAAGCTGGAGCAAATTGAACAAGGCCATTTTCAAATTAATATTTCCACCAGAACATATGTTTAACGATTCATAATAAATACTATGGGAAAAACGTATAAAATCAGACTCTCACTCAATCACAGCAATCCGGAGATATACCGTGTCATGCTGGTGGACAGCGAAATAATGCTGTCGCAGTTTCACGAGCTTATCCAGATAGTCATGGAGTGGGAAGAGGAACACCTTCACTGTTTTGAAGTGGGTAATCATTATTTTGAGCCGCGTTATTCAGATGATGACATGTGGAAGGAAGGCACGAATATTGACTATGCCGGCATTATGCTATCAGAGGTGCTTAACGGCAGCAGAAAGAAGATAGAGTATCAATACGACTTCGGCGACAGCCACGAAGTTACGATCCGGCTGCTGGATATTATGGACGAGGAGTGCCCCACTCCAAAATGTCTGGAAGCTGTGCTCCGTGCACCTGTAGAGGATGTAGGAGGCATTGGGGGCTATTACCAGATGCTGGAAGTTCTGAAGAATCCAAAGGACGAGGAATACAGGTCATACCGTGAATGGTTGGGCTTGGAAAAGGGGGAGAAGTTCCGTACTAAAGCCTTGCCGCTGAGCACTCTTAACCGTCAGATGGAGACCCTTGTAAAGACAAAGCACTACCAGATGCTGAAAAAGCAGAAGAAGCAAGGTACCGCATCGCCACGAAAGACCGGTATAAACAACCATCAGGCTGAAGGTCCTATCCGTCAAATTCATGACTTTCTGGATGATTATCAGAAGACACACGGGAGCTTTGATTCCCTTG
>JBAZIG010000266.1:0-2530 GCA_041651955.1 Minisyncoccota bacterium
TGATAAGCGGCAGGATCTTGAAAGCGGATGAGATGTCTTTCAAGGATCTTCAAGGGAATCAGGCATGGATAGAGGTGGTCAGGACGAAATAGGTCAGCGGTCAGCTGTCAGCGTTCAGCGATCAGCGGTCAGCTGTCAGCGATCAGCTCTCAGCGATCAGCGGTCAGCATTCAGCGGTCAGCGGTCAGCGGTCAGCGATCAGCTTGTCATTCGTCGATGCCAACGGCTCACCTGTCTGGATGCCAGTAGAGACCCGCATTTAAAAATCTGCAACTCTCAAACGTCAAGGTGCCCGGAGTGATAGCGCCGATGTAGTAGTTATCATCAACAAATTAAATTCAATTTAATAATACGAAATCTCTCGCTCTGTTATATTTGAATATTCTGGGGGATATACTTCGAACGTTTTTTTAATCCAATTACCCCTATCATCATACTCGTAGTCCCAACTTTGTCCATCTTGAGGACCTAAGTCTGGATCATAACCATTATATTTGATCATGTTCCCTTTATCGTCATATTCGTAGACGTACTTATAGAATAAGTTACCGTTAGAGTGGAAGGTGTTTTGTTCAGTCATGTTTCCCTTAATATCATACTGATAAGTATCTTCATATGTTTGATTCCTATATACATCATACTTAAGCTGTTCAATGAGATTTCCTCTGCTATCATACCTATAGTTTATACGTTCACTTACATTTCCATCTGAATCATAGTTTATTTCTTCAATAAGATTTCCTTTTTTGTCATACTCGTTGGCTTTAGAAACTCTTATACTATCATTACGATCGTGGCGGTTTACTTCAATGAGATTACCTTTATTATCATATTTAAAAGATTTTTTCGACATTAATCTTCCATCATAATTATAGTAGTTTTCTTCAATTAATTTTCCATTCTCAAAAGTACGTATGGTTTCTTGTTCACCATTGGAATAATAACTGTTTGATTCTGTTTTGAACCCCTTTTTGTTGTATGCAATCGTGGATGTTCCCATTTTATTACCCTTTTTAATATCGTTGGAAGAGTAATCAATACTGTAGGAGGTTTCAGTGATTGACTCAACTTTTCCCCTTAGGTTGTCTTTTACCCAATCTCTGTTCTCCAACTTATTATTTCTGATATTGAAGAAAACGACAGCCAATATTACAGCAATGAACGAAAAACTGGTGGTTGCAGCGATTATCCGATTGCGCTTTCTTCTTTTCTCGATTCGACCTTCTATCTTGTTATATTGATCTTGATATTTTGATTCGGTTGGGACTAGCGTTGCTGCTGTTTCTGCATACTGGAGTGCCATTCTGGGATGTCGTAAGTGGTTCGCTTTTTCAGATAAATTGAACCAGCATTCGGCAAGTATTTCATAATTTCCACTATTAAAGTAACTTTGCCTCTCTGAGATGGTTCTGGAAATTGCATCCAAATTGAGCTCATTTCTAATACTATTCGTTGATAAAACAGTATTGTCAATTGCATCATTCACTAAATATTGTAATAGTTCTGAAGCTGTTTGTTCATCTCGGTCATAATAATGTGATTTTAACAGCTCGAAATTTACCAGTTTAAACCTAGCCTTTACAAAACTTTGCTCTTGGCCAGTTTTTAGCAAACTAAATGCACTGTAAAGATTAAATCGACTATGGTGGATATCTTTTTCGTGATAGACAATATTCTCAAAAATTGCGGAAGCCGCACTAAATTTCCCTTCTAATACATTGTTTATTCCAATATAGATCTGGATTAATGAATCGTTGGAGCCCTTTTCTTCTATTTCCTTACAGATAGATAGTGCTTCATGAATCATTTTTTCAGACAGTTTTGCTTTTGCTTCATCTGCAAGTGACCAATTTCCTTGTGAGTCGATTGGTTGCGGTTGAACATTAGTGGAATCCTCTTTATTCAGGACTAGAGGAGTGCCGCACTTCTTACAGAACCGGCTCTCATCAGGGTATTCAAGGTTGCATTTGTGACATCGTTTCATGGTATTCAGGATTATAGTTTTTGATTACACGATTTGCAATTACTCGCATCTGCAGCATTTTCCATGCCACAATTTGTACAGAAAATGGTATTACTGGCATTGTCTGTTGCCGCGTTATTCTCTTCCTTCCCGCTTGAAGTGCTCAACTTTGAAATAATTACTCTCGAGTTTTCTTCAATATCTATAAATAACTTTATCATTTGAGAAATAAACAAGTGGGACAATGTCAATAAGAATGCTGACAATATTACCAATAGGGCATAGATGAAATCATTCGTTCCTAGTAAATAGATAACGACAAAAAATCCAACTAAAGCAATAATATAGCCCATTACTTCAAATATTGTTGAAGTGGTTTCAAGTGCTTTATACTTTTTCATATCTGTAATATTTAATCTGTTTGTAAATAAATATCTGGTCTTGCAAACTTAATTGAGACAAAAAGTTAAGCGACATTTTTAATTGATTCTTTTTTAAGATTATACTGATTCCAAAATTCATCAATGGTTAAGTTACCCAATGCTGAGAATCTCCTTTTATGATTAT
>JBAZIG010000267.1:0-2527 GCA_041651955.1 Minisyncoccota bacterium
CTCCGCTAACAATACGATTAGTCCTGCCTGACAAAGGCGTTTTGTTGATTATGGAATCGTAATCGCTTCGGGAAATGGCGTTTTCTTTTTTTTCACACCATGCAACAGGAAATATATGGTGAATGTCAATAGACTCAGAAAAGTACGTGCTGAAATCTATCTTGGTGCCCGATAACCAATCACGGGTATTATCATCCATTAAAATAGCATAAATTCCTTTATAGGCAGCACTATTACGCGTTCTCAGTGTATTAAGCCGGGATGGAATAAAATTGGCATCATAGATCGTTTTCGGTTCAGGGCCACCTTTTTTAATCCAATCTACAACCTGTACTATATCCAAAGCATATCTTGTTTCGTTAGCAGAACCATATAGTTCACCAAAGACACCGCACCAGAACCATTGCATTAGTTTATTCTTATTTCCTACATTCTCTATTTCCTTGCCTAATTGTGAGAGAATAGCTGACATAGGAACCAGTTGAGTTGTGTATGGAACATCTCTGGAGTGGAATATATGGTTCTCAACAAGTATTTTTGATGCTTTGATTAATCCTTCTGCAACCTGATCTTTGTACTTCAAATAATCTGTAAGCTCTAAATTCAACATTTCTTTTCTTTTTGCACTTACTGCAGGTATATTGTCTTTCAGACCCAACGAATCCTGATCTACTTTTTTTCTGTATGTAGAGACTAAAGTGACAGCTTGAATGAAATCAATTTCGCTGGTCTTATCCAATACTTTATATGGTTTAAACTGAGATTTAATGTTGGCCCAGTCTTCTTTTAAGTCGAATTCTTCAGAGGCAAATGTAGCAGTAAGCAGTTCAAAAACCGAAAGGGATACACCTCCGGTATTCACTTTTTCAAACACCTGACAAACTGCTTCTTTCGGATTTTCCTTAGTCATTTGAATAACAGGTAGCGAGTAATTGTTAAATCCCAGAATTATTTTTTTGTGAAACTCATTCCAAAATTTTATTCTCTCCTTGTCATACTCCCAATATTCGAAAAAAGAGGGAAACCATGTCTCATACTCATCTACCAGACTTACCGGGTACATTAGATTTTCAAATTCCTTCTCCTGTGTAGTCAAATCCAATACGACATCGCGTCCAATGTTCTCAGTAATAATTTTATTCTCATTGATTGAAAATATTGCTTCTTCAAGATCGGTTCCCGGATCCAAGGCTTTCTGCATGTCGATATAGTACCATCGCTTAATTTCATAACCCTTGGTATTTCTGGTTTTTACAACTTTATTGGACATTATAGCCTGATAGAGAGAGGTTAATCTTTGTTGTCCATCTAAAATCAATAGTTCCGGTTTATTTCCATTTGCAGATGGAGCTCCTTCCACCACTTTTGTCTTGAATCGAACTGATTCATTTCCTGTTTCAAGTAACATCACAGCACCAATTGGAAATGACTTAGCAACACTTGCTAATATGCCTTTTATTCTATTGTCGTCCCAAACCCATCCTCTTTGAAAATCTGGCAATTGGATCTTTCCCATCTCTATGTTCTTTAGTATTTCATAGAGATTGGTTTTTTTGGAGTCAAACGTTTCCATCAAACATCATTTATTAGTTAACTTAAAATAATTCATCTTGCAACTGTAGAAAAATGAGACTATACTTAACAAAGATAATCAACACATTCATATTAAAGACATTATTCAAAGCTTATTACATGTTGCTTATCAAACAAAAGTGTTCTATTGTATCACATTGCCTGACACCTTTACCATGAATAAGCAATTATTCAATACTTGCGACATAGTCCAGCACCTTGCGGTTTGCCCGGTCAATGATTGACCAGTCCGGATCAATATAGGTGTCTGTTGTCTTCAGCACTTGGTCAATATGATTCAGGGACATGGCCACATCATCCTTTGATACATCACACTTGTTCCTGGCAAAGGTTGCCCAGGTGTGTCTGGCCATGTAGAAGAACAGGCCAGGGGCAATATGTTTGATCCGTTTGTTTAGTATGTTGTTAAATTCCTTAAAAGAAACAAAGTCTTTCAGATCCAGGAGCGTTTTCTTGCCTTTGTACTTATCAAGAATCGTCTCCGGAGTGTCCGTCTCTGTAGAGTATATGTGGCCACCGGTCTTACGGATTGAAGGGAGTACATCTGAAGTAACCCATTTCCGGAATAGTTTTGCTTCAGGTTTGCGGCTATCCAGGATCACATCATATAAGCCATCTTCATTAATAAATGTAACCAACTGAGGACCACCGGGTGTTTGAAGGGTATAACTTGAAGTTACCCCCTTTCCAAGGCGTGTTTTTACCTTTGCCGGGTTAGATAGAGCAAGAACCTGGCAAACGTCACTGAGGCAAAATGCCGGCTCTCCGTTGTCGTTGATCACCCGGATCTGGCCGAGTGAATCGTGCTTGATAATTTGGATTAACGAGTATTGCTAGAATACATATTTGCCCATGCTTGCTTCATAAGTTTTGCATGTTCCTCTTTACTTACCCTTAAGTATTTTAAAAAGGACTTTTCCGTACGATGGCCTGA
>JBAZIG010000268.1:0-2526 GCA_041651955.1 Minisyncoccota bacterium
AACTCCACTCAGCTCTACACCCCAAACGGGGAAATAACTGCAAGAATAGCAGGGAGAATGCGCCATCTGGCAGAAAGAGAGTTCCAGAAGCCAGTCGCCGGAGACTGGGTGGCAGTAAAACCGGACAAGGATGAAAAGGGCGCAATAATACAAGCCATCCTGCCAAGGAAAAGCAAGTTCTCGCGAAAAGCTCCGGGCGAACAGATAAAAGAGCAGATAATTTCTGCCAATATAGATACGGTTTTTATTGTAAGCAGCCTGGATGGCGGCAGAGGCCATAGCCTGCGCAGAATTGAGCGCTACCTGACTCTTGCATGGAACAGCGGTTCTTCACCGGTAATAGTGCTCAATAAAGCTGACCTGTGCCCGGATGTTGATAGTGTCATAAGGCAGGTTGAGGAAATTGCTCCAGGCGTCCCGATTCATGCTGTGAGCGGAAAAGATAAAACTGGAATGGATTTTTTGAAAACTTATTTTTATGAGGGCCAGACTGTAGCTCTTCTAGGCCCATCCGGGGTTGGTAAATCTACCATCATCAACGCACTGCTTGGCTTTGACAGGCAGGCTACAGGGGCCGTAAGAGAATATGACCTCACCGGAAGGCATACCACAACCTCCCGCGAACTTATAATGATGCCAGATGGCGGGATGGTGATTGATACCCCAGGCATGAGAGAACTGCAGCTGTGGGCTGATGAAGAAAACCTGCAGGCCTCTTTTAATGATATCGAAGAGCTGACCGGCAAATGCCGTTTTAAAAATTGCAGCCATAATAACGAACCAGGCTGTGCCATAGTTAACGCTATCAACCAGGGGGAGCTGGATCCGGAAAGGCTGGAAAGTTATCGTAAATTACAGGGTGAAATCGCCTATATTTCATCAGCAAAAGCCAGCAGTGCTCGCCAGTATGAAAAGCAAAAATGGAAGAACGTGGCCAAGCTGGTAAAAGAGATAAAAAAACGAGATAAATATTCCTAGGCCGTTCATTCAGCAATAACCTGGTGGCATTTCTTGCGTTAAATTTAGAGGATGGGGAACGTCAGGAGGATACATATGAAGCGCAAAGGTTTAATAACTGTCCTCATTTTTCCTGTTTTGCTTGCCCAGTTTGCCGGTGGTTGCAGTACTCATGAAGACGAAGGCTTTGGGATATATCTCACCAGGGATGATATACCTCCTTCCCGGATGGAAGCCTTAAGCCATGTTGAAATAGCCGATGAACCTTTAATTTCTGCGAGTGACATTATTTCCTACAACGCCCAGACTCATGAGATAAAACTGGAAAACACTGCTTATGAACGTATTACCAGCCTGCAGATACCCGTTTCAGGTAAATCATTCCTGGTTTGCATCGATAAGGGTCCGGTTTACTGGGGCGCCTTCTGGACACCAATATCGTCCATGTCTTTCAACGGCGTTACCATCTGGCAACCGCCTGGCACTCAAGAGGAAAGTATCATAACGCTTGGGCTTGGTTACCCCTCATCTTCTTTTTATGAAGGCGAAGACCCCAGAAATAATCCTGAGGTGCTGGCATCCCTGGAGAGAGACGGTAAACTTGTAGACAGTTAGTCTACAAGTTGAGGAGATTACGGTTGCTGGGGATAATATTCCTGAAACCGGCTGGGCAAACATCCGTTGTTGATGGTGCCAAAACACATTGTGAGGCGATTGGGGTAGAACTGGTTGTTACAGCCATTTAATAGCTGCCAGCCGTAAGATAACTGCATTAAAGTTTAGAACCACCATTCCCTGTATTGAGAAAAACGATCGTTTATAAATATGGTATTCAAAATTGTGAGGGAAAAATGAAAAAAATGGGGTTTACAGCCGTGGTATTTATGTTATCTGCTTTACTCGTTTCAGGATGTGGCGGAAATGCGGTACAAGCCTACTACGACCCGGAAGAAGGTATTGAGTCCGCAGTAAGCAAACAGTTTGTTTTCTTGATTGCACTTGAATCCAACCCTTCCACCGGCTACAGCTGGGAAGCAGAGTACGACGCAGAAATGCTTGAACTGGTCGAGGAAACATTTGAATCCGATGAGTACGCCAATGTGCATATTGTTGGCGCCGGCGGCACTGAACTTTTCCAATTCAAAGCGTTAAGCAAAGGCCAGACCGACATCACCTTCAAGTATAAAAGGTCCTGGGAAACCGAAGTCCTCGAAACCAGGGTATTTACGGTTGAGATAAAATAAATTAGCGCAAAGCTCACGCCTTAAAGTATTCTCAACCAGGCTAACTTGCAGGATAATCAGGGGGCATGGAGGAAGAACTGATTGCCCCCTGTGGAATGAACTGCAATATATGCTCCGGGTATCTTGCTTGTAAATACGATGTAAAATCCGCAGGGATAAAGATGCTTTATTGCACTGACTGCCGCTCCAGGGAGAAAAAGTGCGCATTTTTTAAGAAGAAGCGCGACCTGCTCCTGCAGAACAAATTGAAATACTGCTATAAATGCGCTGATTTTCCTTGCTCAAACCTGCAAAAGCTCGACGCGCGATACAGGCGAGATTTCAG
>JBAZIG010000269.1:0-2525 GCA_041651955.1 Minisyncoccota bacterium
TTTCCTGCCCATTCGATCTCTAAGATACAATAAAAACCTTCTTTAAGTGCATAGCGACTATCCCGCAGATGTAGTTCAACCGGGAATAATCGCTGGGTGTTGCACGCCGCTCATATTCCTATTTATTATGCTGCGTTTTTTATTTTAATCGTTATAATCTTTAATCAATTCCGTCAAAAAATCTGATGTTTTTTTCAAAATATCAAAATCAACATTACCAATTGTATCATTGGATGTATGTGTCAAGTCCAATACTGTTTCAAATAAATTTGATGAAGTTACTGCAATACAAGGAACTCCTTGAAATGCAAACATTGCATGGTCACCAGCATACCATTGTGAACCTTCTTCAATGTAATCATTTTTAGAAATCTTTGTATCTAACCAAGTTTGCTTACAATCAATAAAATTATAAGTTGACAATGCAGTTTTAGATGCTACATGTCCAGGCGAATCAATATTTATGACAAGTTTTATTTCAGACTTCTCGTTCCCGTTATGCTTTAAATATTCTAATTGCCCAATAACCCCATAATATTCTTCACCATTGAATGGAACAAAATCTATATCATATGCCCCATTATAATCCTTTAAATTGTCTAATATCTGAAATAAAACTTCAATTCCAGCAGCATTATCTATTGCACCTATTGTTCCATATTTAGAGTCCATGTGTGCACAAACAACAATTTTACCTTTCCCATTACTTTTTTTGGAAGCAATAATCTGTCGACCAACAGAATTTTCCGTTTTAGAAGCTATTTTCAATTTGGTTAATCCTTTTCTTCCAGTGATTTTCTCACCTGTTGTTTTATTTGCAAATGCTGATGGAATTAAAAAGTTCCCGTCCTCGAACAATGGGAATGGATTTAGTCCGCACATTGGATGCTTGCCTGTAATAGCAATAATTGCTTTAGGTTGCTTATCTTCCAATAAATCAATTATTGTTTTATGCTCATCGGGATAGTAGAATGGAAAGTTCTTGGGTTGCAACGGTTGCTGGGTTAAATCACCATTAAGTAATACAATTTTATCTGTGATATTTTTATTTTGTAATTCTTCCAGTGTTGAGACTATCTCTAAATCACCAGTTTTTTCAAAGGGCTGAGAAAAAGGGCTGGGGAATAGTTCGTATTGATTGCCATCCAAATCAATATATGAAAAATCTTTAGTCCAACGTTTACAGTCAAATTGTAAAGTAATCGTTTTATATCCAGCTTGAATTGCTTTACTGAGTAAAAAATCGCAAACTTTTTCATTTGAGTCAGTCCCTACAGGTCGTTCTTTTAAAATTTCATCGATAATTGTCATATGTGTTGTTTTTAAAATGCAGCATAACGGTAAATTGTATGAGTAGTGGCAGATTGCGTGGTACTTTCCTTTCAAACCGCTATAAAGTTAGAGCGGGCTACGAGCCTTGATATTTGGCACTTACACCGCCATTACTTATACAAAAAGTTGGTTACAGTTTTTGTTCTTCCTATTTTCCAGATTGTGATGCAATTTTTATGATGCAATCCCCAATTTGACTTACAAATTTCATGGAAATATCATGCCCCATTCCATCAATTATGCATAATTCAGCTTTTGGAATTGTAGAAGCCACTTCTTTACCTGCTTCAAGCGGAACTAATGGGTCAGCATTTCCATGTATAACTATTGTAGGAATATTTAATTGTGCTAATTGTTCCCTCCTATCACAATAATCACCAATTATTACTGCTGCAACTTGTCTGTTTACACTTTCAGGGTCCCAGTTTCTGTTTTTAATATGATTTAATGCTCTTTCTTTTAAAACTAAATCATTATCAACACCTCCTAAGGCTTTGTAAACATTTACCAGATAATTTGCTAAGCTATCGGTATTTGAAGTCGTCGGTGGAGGAGTTGACATTGCCTTTAATGCATCAGGATTCCCCTGTGGACGGGTAGGATTACCTGTGGAAGATGCCATAGATGTAAGAGTTATTACCCGTTCAGGAAAATGTATTGCAATCAATTGAGCAATTGATGCGCCCATTGATGCTCCAACTATATGAGCTTTTTTTATTTTTAATGCATCCATTAAACCAATTACATCCATAGCCATATCCAGCAAGGTATATTGAAGAGGAGCAGGATTGCAAGTGCCTATATATGGTCCTATTTCTGCCCAGTCCGGTTGTCCCAGTAAATCCAGATGTGTTGACAAGCCAACATCTCTATTATCAAATCTGATAACATTAAAATCATTAGCTAATAACCGCTCACATAATTCAATAGGATAGTGCAGCATTGTAGCTCCTGTTCCCTGTATCAATATTATGCTCTCATCAGTTTTGTTGCCATAAGATTCATATGCAATAGTTATTCCATTTACAAAAACTTTTCCTGGTTGTGCAATGGAATTATTAATTTTCAAGATGATTAAAAGACAAAGAATAGATAATTGTTTAAAGTGTGGACTTTTTGATTTCATGTTTATAATTAATTAATCTGGTTTTCTTCCTTGTTAAAATTGCAACCAACGGTTGGCGGTATGGCCA
>JBAZIG010000270.1:0-2514 GCA_041651955.1 Minisyncoccota bacterium
AATGAATTAAAGACATTACATTGTTATGATAGAAAATCTCCAATTGAAAAAATAAAAAGAGATTGGATTTGCTACCTAACTTTAAAAAAAACATATGCCCCTCTCCTTCATCTAATATCTCAATACCCAATTCCATGGAAAAGGAGAATGGCGCAATACTTTGAAAATTTTGAAGTAAGTCTATTTAAAAGTGCTCTTTATCGCGTTTGTTCAAATGCATCACTCAAAATATTTGTGATATTTTGTGCAAGAAATAATCATGAAGGATATGATTAACGATCAGTTTTATCAATAAAAAAAAGCCGACAAGAAAAAGCGGACTCAGAACCCGTGTAATCAGTAACTTCGCATGTACAATTTTCGGCAAGATTGAATGTACAGAAATTGGCAATATGCAATGTACATAAAAAGGGTTAAAGAAGAGTCTTCATATATTTGTAGTTCACGAAAATACAAACACTATGAAGACTCAGATACATGACCTTAGAAAGGTACGTATGTGGTACGAAGTTAAAGAACTTTCCAGTAATCCGGGCAATTCGGATAGTAAAATTGCAAAAAAGTTGGGTATTGATCGCAGAACAGTTTCCAGGTACAAGAAGATGAGTGAAGATGAGTTTCATGAGTTTTCAATGAAACAGCGTGTATACGAACTTGTTCTGTCGCCATATTACCCGGACGTTCTTTCCTTATTGAGTATAGACAATGGTTTGCCGGCGGCAGTGATAGAAGACCGGCTGAAGGAGAAATACCCCGACTTGCCGAAGGTGAACAGCAAGACTGTATACAACTTTGTCCAGCACGTGCGGCGTCAGGAGAAGATCCCTGTACCGGAGAAGATCCGCCAGACGGAAGCCCTAGAAGAGTTTGCATATGGCAGCCAGGCGCAGGTTGACTTCGGTACAGCACAGATGCGACGTTTGGACGGCAGTAGGCGCAGGGTTTATTTTTTTGCCCTTGTCCTGTCACGCAGTCGCTACAAATATGTGTTTTTCCAAACAACTCCCTTCACCGGGAAAACAGCCGTCCAGGCTCACGAACAGGCCTTCGGGTATATAGAGGGTATCCCCGGGAAGCTTCTCTATGATCAGGACTCAGTGTTTCTGAAAAGTGAGAACCTTGGCGATTATCTCCTGGCTGATGATTTTCGTCGCTACAGGGATGAACGTGGTATCAGCGTTGAGTTCTGCCGCAAGGCCGATCCCCAGAGCAAAGGCCGGGTTGAGAACGTGGTAGGATACGTAAAAAACAACTTTCTTCGCGCGCGTACCTTTCACGATATAGATCGCCTCAACGAGGAAGCCCTGAGCTGGTTGGAGCGCAAGGCGAACGGCACCAAACATGCCACGACGAAGCGCTTACCCCATGATGTGTGGTTGATTGAAAAGGAGCATCTCTCCCTTTTTCGCCCCTCACCAGCAATCCCCCGGGATGAGATTCCCACCTACACGGTGAGAAAAGATAACACAATCAGTTACAAGGGGAACTTCTACAGGGTCCCATATGGCACCTATAACGGGAAGGGACCGGAGGTATTACTCAAGGTCCAGGATGGCACCCTTTCGCTTTTCAACCGGCAAGGCATCCTTCTGGCCGAGCACCCCGTCAGTCTTGAAAAAGGCAAGGTAATCGGTAGCACAACTTATCGACGGGATCGGAACTCCAGGCTTGAGGTCTTCAAGCAGGAAGTCCTATCGATCTGGAAGGGCAACAACACTTTGTACCTGTTCATAGAGGAGATACACAAGTATAAGCCCCGTTACCTGAGAGACAATCTGAAAATGATAAGGGAGGTGATGGGCGAATATGGTGAAGAGATCGTTGGCAGTGCACTTGATTACTGCCTCGACAATGGGCTCTACAACGCCCTTTGCCTGAAAGAAGCCGCATCACATTACCGGGAGTTAAAACGCCGGGAGAAGAAGCCCTTGCCCGTTGTAAGCGTGTTGCATGACGGTGTTCAAACGAGTCAGTATGACACGGATGCATACATCCCCGAGAGAAGCAAGATAAACCGGTACGATCAAATCATGGAGATATGAAGCAGATAGAAAACATGAAGCAATATGCCGGCATACTTCGTTTGGGATACCTGAGCAAAAACTTGCAGCCGATGCTTCACCAGGCGAGTATAGATACACCGGGATACGCGGACTTCCTGGAGAACATGCTTATAAAAGAGCTAGAGCAGCGACAGCTGAATGATTACCGGCGCAGGACTAAACTGGCCCGTCTGCCACGCGCACACGAGCTTGACGAGTACGATTATAAGGCCTCGAGCAGCATCGGCATAAGGCAGATGACACAGCTCAGGGAGCTGCTTTGGGTCGATCAGCTATACAACCTGGTGCTGATGGGTCCAAGCGGTACAGGCAAAACATACCTGGCCGGGGGACTGGTCAATGATGCCATCAAGAAAGGTTATAGGGCCTATTTTACCACCATGGCAGACCTGATAGGCGTGCTCAACAGGAAAGAGATCATCTCATCGGCGATGAGCACCTACAAGCGATA
>JBAZIG010000271.1:0-2510 GCA_041651955.1 Minisyncoccota bacterium
GATGGTGTTCCAATGGAAACAGGTACGCAGGGCATGCGCAGTAGCGAAGGACAGCAGATGAGTCCGCTTGCAACCATTAACTCGCAGGATATTGAAAGTGTTACCGTACTGAAAGATGCAAGTGCTACCTCTATCTACGGGGCACGTGCTGCTAACGGTGTGATTGTTATTACTACAAAGAAAGGTAATAAAGGCTTGAATGTCAATTTTACAGCACGTGTAGGTGCGGAATCAATGCCAAGTTATACCGATAATTATAAGTTGGTTGATGCAGACAGATACAGGGATCTTTCAAAAGAGGCACTGCTGAATGGCTACAACTATGGACCAGAAATAGGAAGAACAAGTTATTTTAAGTATTATAATGATGGATACGGTCTTGGTCTACCCTATACAGATGCAGGGGCTGCTGATTTTATGACGTGGTATACTGAGATTGATTATGATTCCCCTCATAATGTTAATTGGATTGATGAAGTAACCCGTACCGGTTTGATTCAAAACTATACACTTACTTTAAATGGTGGGGGTGAAAATCCCAATTCAGCCCGTTTTTATACCTCTTTGGATTATTTTGACACCAAAGCGATCATACGGGGTAAGGATATGAAAAGATATTCATTCCGTCTGAACTTTGATCAATCGCCTACAGAAAAGGTTTCATATGGTTTCAACTCCAATGTGGCACATACTGTAACCAACATGGGATCCGGTGGAGGATATTTTTCAGATCCAATCACACAGGCTGTGATGCAGAGTCCGTTGTCACCAGTCTACAATGAAGATGGGACCTGGAACTTCAACACACTCAACGGGTACAATCCTGTTGCACAGAGAAGTAATCTGGGAGACAAAAGTGAAGCAAAGCAGTATCGTTTTATCTTCTCCCCATTTGTTACTTACAAATTCATGGATGAGCTAAGCTTTACATCCAGAGTGGGTGTTGATGGATATATCATTGATGAGTTTGGAACCTGGTCTTTCTTACAACCGCAAGGAAAGGATATGCGTGGTTTAGGAGAAAATGGCTACACAGCCAATTTCGTGACAAACATTACAAACACACTGAACTACAGTGAAAATTTTGATGGACATAACATTGATGCTTTATTGGGTCAGGAAGGACAAAAAATTTCCTATAAAGACAGTTATCTTGCCGGATCGAATTATCCTATTGATTATCTGAATGATGTTGAATTGACCGCAACTCCTTCAAGTGCATCTACTTCAAGAAAAGAGATTGTTTTGAATTCTTATTTCTCACGTCTTGAATATAATCTTGATCAGAAATACTACCTGTCGGGAAGTTTCCGTATGGATGGATCTTCCAGATTCTCAGAAAAAAATCGCTGGGCTCCATTCTGGTCTGCAGGTGCCAAATATCGTCTTTCAAGTGAAGAGTTCATGCAGAATGTTGAATGGCTGGATGATCTGACACTTCGTGCCAGTTATGGTACTTCAGGAAATCAGACTGTCGGAAACCTTGATATCATGGACGGATGGTATGCTTCACGCAATCTGTATGATTTTGGATACAACTACAACGGTCAACCGGGATCGAACCGTCTTCAAATTGGCAACGAGAACCTGAAATGGGAGAGAACTGCGAAGTTAAATGTTGGTATTGATGTGATGCTTTTTGAATTCCTTACTTTTACTGCGGATTATTACAACCACAGAACAAAAGATATGGTATTTGGAGTACCTCTCTCAAGAACAACCGGTATGAGTTCTTCTTATCAGAATATCGGTGAGTTGGAAAACAGGGGTGTTGAATTCTCTTTAATGGCACGTTTGTTCAACCGCAAAGATTTCTCATGGAATGTTACATTAAACGGTTCCCATAACAAGAATGAAATTATCAAGCTAAGTACCGACAAACCATTGGAATATACTTATCAGATTGTTGAACCCGGAAGAGATTATTATACCTTCAAGATGAAAGAGTGGGCCGGTGTTGATCCTGAAACAGGTGTCGGACTCTGGTATTTGGATGAAGAGGGTGATGAAACCACTAAAAACTACAATAGTGCCGCCAAAAGGTACGTTGGTAAAGCATCACCTGATTTTCAGGGTGGTTTGACCAATAATCTTCAGTGGAAGGGATTTGATATGAGCTTCCAATTCAATTTCTCTATGGGAGGAAAAATTTATGGAAACCATCTGCGTTACGATGAGCAAATCGGAAACTCATTCGGTTCTCCTTATACTGAATATGTTGCCAACAACAGGTGGCAGAAACCGGGTGACAATGCCAAGGTGCCAATGCTGATGTTTACATCAGGTGTAATTGAAAACTCTCACTCTTCACGTTTCCTGATGGATGGATCCTATTTGAAGTTCAGATCAATTTCTCTGGGTTATTCATTGCCTAATCGTGTTGTTAAGAACCTTGGTTTGAGTAAAACACGTATATTTATCAATGCTGAGAATATTTATACTTTCGCTGATGCCGATTACAGAGGTTTTGATCCGGCCAGTGTGACAGCTGACGGTGTTCAATGGTGGAA